>JAGOZV010000059.1 GCA_018064165.1 Candidatus Saccharimonadota bacterium | reverse complement strand
CCTTTGCCTTAAAAACTAAAACAATCTTTTTTCAGGTTTCTACACGTAGTGCCTAGCTTAGCTGAAAAAAGATATGTTTTAGTTTTTAACACACAGAATTAATCTAACAAAAGATATGTTTTAGTTTATAACACACAGAATTTAATTATTAAAAATATAATCTATAAACTTGGTTTTGGTGCCATTGTACTATTCAAACTACTATTAACTTCGTTAACTTGTACTGCCGTTTGATTATATTCTTCTACAAGTTGCTGATGACGCTGAATTTCAAGGTTAATTGCATCGTATTCTTTATCAATTAAAGATGCCTTATTGGAAAGTTGTCTTCTTGCTTGTGAAAAATCAGCTTGACTAGCATAATATCCTGCGGTGTTTGCGTTATTATTAAAGACGGCAATAGAGTTATTTAGTGCGCTAATTTCTTTATTATAATTGTCTATTCTTGCTTCAAGTTGAGATTTTTGAACACTTATTTCATCGTTTAACTTTTGAGCTTTCTCGGCTAGAGCCTTGATTGTGCCCGCATACGACAGATGCATTTTTACGACTTTTTGCCTGTCAGAAAAATATTTGCCGTAATACTCTTCTAAGCTGCGACCAATGTCAGATTTTTCTGTAGCAATAATTGAATGCAGTTCATTATAAAACTGCCCTGGCTCTGTGCGAGCATAATAGTCCATACGCTCTTTCAGTTCACTATCATTTGCTAATTTTTTATACTCATTATCTAGTAAACCGTTGACATAATTTTTATCTCCAACTGAAAGACGTTCATAAATTGCATGCAAACCTTCGTGTACCGCAGTTACCTCTTTTACACCGGCCAAACGCTCATCCTGAACATCGTACACATATATTCGTTGGTTTGTATAGCAACCTAAAATTGCATCAGATTCTTCCCTATCTTTTCTGCATACCTCGTTAAAATCTTCCGCTGAAGAAAGTTCGGGTATACTTGCTTTGTAATAAAACTGCCCTTTTCCGTTCATGCCACCGTCTTCTACTAACGATAAAACTGTTGGCGAAGTGGGGTTAGACCAAATAATAAAAGAGTCTTTTAAGAATTGTGCGTTAAATAGTACGAATGCAACAGCCAAGAAAATTAAGCCTAAAACCGTTAGGTTAAGTATAGGAAAAATATTTATTTTATTCTGCGTTGTTTTTGACAATTTCTATTTCACCTTTTTTAAGTACTACTTTTAAAATTGTACCTTTTTCGTAATCTCTTGCCAATATGCCATCGGCAATTTTGCCTTCAATTGATTCTTCAATAGCACGCCTTAAAGGCCTAGCGCCAAATTTTTCGTCATAGTTTTTGCTAATGATATATTTCTTTGCAGAAGGGGTAACAGTTATTGAAACGCCGGCTCGCACTAAACGCTTTCTTAAATCATTCACTAAATGATCAAAAATTTGAGAAATACTTTTTTCGGTTAAAGCTTTAAACATTATTATGTTGTCAAACCTATTTACTAGCTCTGGTTTCATTATCTTTAATAAGGTAGCTTGAGCTTCACTGCTGTTAGATTTATGCTTTTCATTTTTTTGCGAATTATTTACCACACCAAATCCAAGTGCATCGCCTTTCATGTGTGAAGCCGATCCTACGTTGCTCGTTAAAATTATGATTGCGTTCTTGAAACTAACTTTTTTACCTTTTGCGCTTGTCAATGTTCCATCTTCAAGAATTTGCAATAATAAATTAAAAACGTCTGGATGGGCTTTCTCAATTTCGTCAAACAAAACAACGCTATACGGCTGACGACGAATTTTGTCAGTTAGTTTTCCGTCGTCTTCATAACCTACATAGCCTGCGGGCGCCCCAACTAATCGACTGGCGTTGTGTTTTTCGCTAAATTCGCTCATATCAATTTTTATTAATGATTTTTTATCGCCAAAAACTTCTTGTGCTAAAATTTTTGCTAATTCAGTTTTACCTACGCCTGTTGGACCAAGAAATACAAAAGATCCTATTGGACGATTTTCGCTTGTAATGCCACTTCGACCACGCCTTACTGCCGAAGACACTTGCTTTATGGCTTCGGGTTGCCCCACAATAAACTTACTTAAATATTTTTCTAGATTCGCCATTGTTTTCGCTTCAGATTTTTTCAGTCGATTCACCGGAATGCCTGTAATGGCATTTATGGCAAAAGCGACGTCTTCTTCTGAAAGTAGTCGTTTAATTTTATTGGCATTTTTAATTTGCAAATCTTCAAGTTCTTTTGTCATGCGAGAAATACGAGTTTTATAAATGGCAGCCTTTTCGTAATTCTCGTTAGCTACAGCTTCATCCATTTTTTCGTTCAAGCTTTTAACCTCTTTTGTAATATCGCGCCTTTTACTTGGCTTACTACTATGCTTTACATTAACTCTTGCTGCTGCTTCGTCTAAAACATCTAAAGCTTTGTCTGGCATAAAACGCTCGCTAATATATCTATCGGACATGTTTACAATTTGCTCAATTATTTCATCGCTTAATTTTATTTGATGATAAGATTCATAACTTGGGCGCAAGCCTTTCAATATTTTGATTGTATCTTTTAAGGAAGTTTCCTCTACTGTTACAGTTTGAAGACGCCTGTCTAGTGCACTGTCTTTTTCAATGAATTTGCGATATTCATCGCCAGTTGTGGCACCAATTAAACGAAGCTCACCACGCGCAAGGGCTGGTTTCAAAATATTTGCAGCATCCATGCCACCCTCTGCAGCACCAGCTCCAACCATTAAGTGTAGCTCGTCTATGAACAAAATAATATTTTTTTGCGCCTTTACTTCTTCTATAACTTTTTTTAAACGATCTTCAAATTCGCCACGATATTTCGTGCCAGCCACCATTCCGGCTAAGTCTAACTGGACTAAACGCTTATCTAGCAATTTATCTGGCACATCTTCTTTGGCGATTCGCTGAGCAAGCCCTTCTACCACTGCACTCTTCCCTACACCTGGAGCTCCAACTAAAACTGGATTATTTTTTGTACGCCTTGCAAGAATTGTTACCATGCGCTCTTGTTCTTTGTCTCGCCCAATTACTGGGTCTAGTTTCCCTTTTTTAGCTTGTGCAACTAAATCTATACCAAAAACATCAAGAATGCTTTTTTTCTGATTTTTTGTTGAAAAAGTATTGGCATACATTGTTTCCGAGCCAAGAGCTTCACTAAAACTAGATTGCTTTCCAATTATATCTTCCACTCCAACGCTAAGCTCGCCAATATTCACACCCATGTCGCGAAGTAATACTGTCGCTCGTGAGTTTCTTTGGCTTAAAATGCTATACAAAATATGTTCCGTACCTAAAAAGTCTTGTTGAAATTCACGCGCCAATTCCCAGCTCATTCGTAAAGTCAACTTTGCTGTTTCGCTTAAACTTTTTATCATTCCCGTAGAACTTATAGGGTCGGAAACCATGGTAAACTTTAAGGCTTGCCTTGCACCGTCTAAAGTTACGCCGTGGTCTGCTAGCATTTTCGCTCCCACTGAAGAACCTTGCGCCAACAGGCCAAGCAAAAGATGCTCTGTGCCAACATACAAACTTCCGTATTGATGAGCTATAAGCCCCGCTTGATGAATGCTTGTACGAGCGTT
>JAGOZV010000012.1 GCA_018064165.1 Candidatus Saccharimonadota bacterium | reverse complement strand
TTTGCTTAGCGTCTGCCTTTAAAGTGCCCTTCGAGCCAGAACAAGTAGATGTCCAATATCGAGCTACCAAATCTTTATCGTAATTTTTATTTAGATCAAACTGATAGTACTCTCCTGTTGCACAAACGCCTTGACGATTGTCTTTAAGATCATCGGGAATTTTTGCGGCAGTTAAGCCCGCAAGATTAAGTGCGTTAACAAATTGAGTATAGGCATTTACGTTGTTATCTAAATCAATTGAATCTACCACTCTTCCAAGGTAACCTTCGTATAAAATTAACTTCCGGCTGCTTGGGCTAACAAGTATTTGGTATGAACGAAAATTTTCGTTGGCCACAATTGGCCCACTAGCCACCAATGAAACCGACCTATCTGCAGAAGTATCTATGAGTGCAGCTGTTGGATCTAGGGCTTGAGTTTGAGTTTGGCCTGTCGATTGATTGTCGTTATTTTCGCTAGGCAAAAATACTGCCCTTGCTAATGAAATTAAAACAGCAATTGCAATAGCAATGGCTATTAGTACTAATACAAGTGGTAATATTCTGTTTGATTTACGACGGGCCATTTTTACTCCTTTTATCTTCTAATATTGTATCACTTTTATTTTTTGTTGACACATTTTTAGACCATTTCCCAGCTGTTGCCAATTTTAACGTCTGCTTTAAGTTTCACTTTAAGTTCGGGAGCGATGTTTTCCATCACATTTTTTAATTTTTCTCCAACAATTTCCGCTTTTTCTTTTGGCGTCTCAATTAAAATGCTGTCGTGGATCTGCAATAATTGATTGCCCTCTTCCGGCGTAAGAATCTTCTCTATTTCAAGCATCGCTCTTTTCATTAAATCTGCCTCCGTCCCCTGAATTGGCATATTTGCCGCGGCTCTTTCGGCGGCAGATCTAACCATGTAGTTACTGCTTTTTAAATCGGGGGTTGGACGCTTACGGCCATAAAAAGTTTCAACAAAACCTTCTTCACGCGCTTTATTTAAAGTTAAATCAATATATGAACGAATTTTTTGTCTTAGTTTGAAATATTGGTCAATAAAATCTTTAGCTTCGGCCATTGTCATGCCAGTGGCAACAGAAAGCCCATGCGGGCTCATGCCGTACAGCACTCCAAAATTTATTACTTTTGCATTTCTTCGCTGCGCATCTGAAACTTCTTCAAGCGGCACACCATAAACTTCACTGGCTGTTTTAGTATGAATATCTACGTCATTATTAAAATCGTTAATTAAACCTGTGTCATTCGCCAAAACGGCAGCAAGACGTAATTCAAATTGTGAATAATCGGCGTTTACAAATACATTGCCCTCGGCAGGAACAAAAGCCGCCCGTATTTGACGCCCCTGTACTGTACGAACTGGAATATTTTGCAGATTTGGATTAGTACTGCTTAGACGACCCGTTGCAGTAACATCTTGATTAAATGTTGTATGAATACGATCTTTTTTATCGGCTAAATTGGGCAAGACATCAACATATGTGTTCTTTAATTTTGACACTTCACGTGATTTCTCGATTAATTCTATTATCGGGCTTAAGCCTCGCAATTTGTCTAATTCTTTTTGACCCGTACTGTAGCCCATTTTGACTTTTTTTATACCAGCTGTTGGCAGGTTTAATTCATCGAACAACACCTGAGAAAGTTGACTTGGGCTGGCGATGTTAAATTCGTGACCTATTAGTTTATAAATTTCTTGTTCAATGTTTTGTTGTTCAGCAGACATTTGTTTATTTAATTTTGAAAACATTTTTTTATCAATTTTAATACCCAGCTTTTCCATTTTGAAAAGTTGATAAATTAGCTTGAAATCTAATTCTTCTGCAATATATTTTATTTTTAGATTGTCTTCAAAGAATTTCATCTGTCGGTTATAAAGCACTCGCATCATATTGGCCGTTTCAATATTATTTTTGGGTGAATAATCGCCAAATAACGATTCTAAACTACGATTGCGTCGCAATGGATTTATCAAAAATTCAGCTTGGTTTAAATCAAATGGTTTATTAAAATCTAGATGATTTTTTGAAAAATCTGCCAAGCTTTTTAGTTGAGGAATTTCAGTCAAATTGTGATAAAGTTCTTTTAAATTATGCCCTACTATTTTTTCATTTTTTAATTTTATAATTTCATCTAGAATATTTTCGGTTTTAATAGTTTTAATTTTGTTTTTTTCTGACGAAATAATTAATTCATTTTTTTCATTTAGAAAAATTATATTACCGTCATAATTTTTTAAATCAACATCATTTTCTACAATACTAGGTTCATGAGAAATATTTACATCCATGTAGTCGGGCAGCCTATTCACCAAAGAGCTAAACTCGAGTTTTTTTAGAATTTGCGCAACTTTTTGTAAATTGATATCGTTTATGTCGGCCACCGCCCAATCTAAATTAATTGGCACGTCAAAAAATAACGTGGCAACTTTTTTACTCATAAAAGCATTATTTTTATTGGCTTCTAACTTTTTAGCAATTGTTGGCTTAATATTGTTTAAATTATTGTAAATATTTTCCAGAGTTCCGTATTCCTCAAGAAGCATAGCTGCTGTTTTCTTACCAATACCAGCTACTCCTGGTATATTATCCGAAGAATCGCCCACTAACGATTTATAGTCTAGAAATTGATTAACTTTAATGCCATACTTTTCTTCAAAAGATTTAACATCGAACTTTTCTAAATTTGATAGACCATTTTTTAATGCATACACCTGCACATTGGGCCCTAGCGCTTGCAACGCGTCTAAATCGCTAGTTATTAAATCGGTACTAATACCCTTTTCGCTTGCTTCGCGAGAAAATGTCGCCATAATATCGTCTGCCTCATATCCATCAATTTCATATAATGGCCATCCGAAAGCATTTAGAAGTTCGTGAAGAATAGGAATTTGTTCATAAAAATCTGGCGGTGCCGGTTTTCTACCTGCTTTATAATCTGGATAAATATCTTTTCGTTTTTGAATGTTTGTGCCTTTTTTATCCCAAGCAACCGCAACATAGTCTGGTTTTAATTTTTTAATTAATTCTATAGAAAGACTGACAAAGCCAAAAACACCGCCTGTTGGAGTGCCGTTGCTAGTAGACAAATTTGGCATTGCATAGTAACCTCTATAAAAAACCGATTTTCCATCTATGATAGCTAATTTCTTCATATACATATTATACTACGTCTCTTTGAGTATAGTACAATGGGTTTATGCATAAGCAACATATCTCAAAAATAATTGCATTCGTTGGAATGCCTGGCGCCGGTAAAACATCGGCGATTGAATATTTAGTTAAAAAAAATATTCCTAAGGTTTATTTTGGCGGTGTCGTATTAGACGCTTTAAAGGAAGAGGGCTACGAGCTTAACGAAACAAACGAAAAAATGATGCGAGAAAAACTTCGTCGCGAGCACGGTAGCGATGTTATTGTCACTAGAATTATTACACAAATTGAAGATTTAATTAATGCAGGCCAGAAAGAAATTTTAGCCGACGGACTTTACTCTTGGACTGAATTTAAAACGTTAAAACAAGCTTTTGCTCATCAAGTAATTGTTATTGGCGTGGTAACTCCAAGGGCTGAAAGACATAAACGATTGGCAGAAAGAGAAATTCGACCAATTAATCGTGACGAAGCAGCTAAAAGAGATTGGGCGGAAATTGAGAGTCTTGAAAAAGGTGGCCCAATTGCAATTGCCGATTATTACATTGTTAACAATGGTAGTCTTGGGCATTTTCATGACCAAATAGATGAAATAATGGGTGTTATAGGAATTTAGCTTAAGTATTCGTGTAATTTTTTGGCATCTTTATGCTTACGAAGCTTGACTAATGCTTTTGCCTCGATTTGTCGAATACGCTCGCGGGTAACTGCAAACTCTTGCCCTACTTCTTCTAATGTATGGTTTTTGCCATTATCTAAACCAAACCGCATGCGAATAATTTTTTGTTCACGATCGGACAAACTAGATAGAACTTCTTTAACTTGTTCTTTAAGAAGCTGTGTAGCAGCAGATTCTTCTGGTGTTATGCTATCTTCATCTTCAACAAAATCACTAAGCGTGCTATCTTCTTCATCACCGTCTCGGCCAATTCCAGCGTCTAATGAAGTAATGTCTTGTTTAATTTTTATGACGTATTCTATTTTTTCTGGTGTCATTTCTAGCTCTTCGGCAAGCTCTTCAATTGTGGGCTCTCGGTTAAATTCTTGTGTCATGCGACGCTGTGTACGCAAAAGCTTATTAATGGTTTCTACCATGTGTACCGGAATACGAATTGTACGAGCTTGATCGGCAATTGCACGTGTAATTGCTTGGCGGATCCACCAAGTAGCATAGGTTGAAAATTTAAAGCCTTTGTCTGGATCAAATTTTTCAACAGCACGAAGAAGTCCAGTATTACCTTCTTGAATTAAATCAAGAAAATCTAGCCCACGGCCACTGTAGCGTTTTGCAATAGAAACAACTAAACGCATATTTGCCTCGGCCATTTTATCTTTCGCTTTTTTCTCGCCCTTCAAAACTCTTTGAGCTAGCTCAAACTCTTCTTCGCTGTTAAGAAGTGGAATTTTACCAATTTCGCGTAAATACATTCTGACGCTATCGTCGGTTGCATCATCAAAATATTGTTCTTTTGTTAAAGCTTCTTCGTCTAGCTCTTCCTCTTCTTCGTCTATTAAATCATCAGCCGCCGGCTCTTCAATATCAAGATCTTTCACTACATTTGGCTTAACTACTATAGTCTTTTTTTCTTCTTTGTCGCTATTTGCCATAGCTCTCCTTTATAAATTTATTTAAAGCCACTCTAATTTCGCCCGCTTTCGCTTCATCACCCAAAAACTCGGCATCTTTTAGCTGCTTGGTTAATGCAATCTTTTTTTGTTTTCTTTTTCTTTCCTTAAGCTGATGGAGAAGCTGTGTCAGTTCGTGCGACTGCTCTTCTTTACTCCAACTCAAATAACGCTCTTCAGCTTTCAATGTTACTATTTTTACATATGTATCAATATTTTTCAAGCCCCCTTCAATATCAGCATCGGTAAAATTTGGATTTTTCATTATAAACGATGCAATTTGCTTGCGCTCTTCATTAGACATAAATTCCGACAAATTATCTGGTAACAAACTCAAAAGACCCCTATTGATAATAGCTAAACCTAAAATATTATCTTCAAATTGATTTTCGTCTTGTTGTTTTTTAGTTGTAGAAGGTTGAATATTAACATTTTTTTGAGATTTTTTTGGTACGCTTGATTTTTGATTAGCTTTTTTTAAACTGTCCGTTAAAGCAGTTTTAGAAATTTCTGAGATCTCTCCTATTTTCGTTAGATAATAATCCAAAACTACCGCATCATCAATTAAACGAATTAATTTTAATGCGGCATTAATAAAATTACGTTTGCCGATGGCTGTTTTTAAGTTTTCGCGCGCCTGATATTGCGAAATAACCCAATCTACTGCAGGTGTTTCACTTTTCGTGGCATTTTGCCAAAGTGTAACATCTTCTTGAATCAGTTCGTCCGGATCTTTTGCTCCTTTTGGAAGAGAAACGATGAATAAATCTATGTCTAATTCTTTCGCTAACTCAATCGCCCTTTCAGTTGCAGCTAAGCCAGCCGAGTCATTGTCGAAGGCGAGTTTTATTTTACTCGTTAAACGAGACAATGTTTTTAAATGCATTGAGGTCATTGCCGTGCCAGCCGTTGCCACCACATTCGTTACACCAGCCTGATGACTAGAAATAACGTCCATATTTCCCTCTACGATAACTACGAAGTCTTGCTTGCGAATAGACTCTTTGGCCTGTGAAAGCCCAAACACGTGGCGGCCTTTATCATAAATTATGGTTTGAGAGGTATTTAAGTATTTAGGAGAATTAGGCTCATCTTCAACGGTACGAGCTGTAAAACCAATAATTTGTCCCATTTGATCCATTAAAGCCACTGTCATTCGTTTACGAAACATGTCGCCACCAAAACGATTAGTTAAGCCAGCTTTTTTTATGTCTTCCTGCTTTATTCCCCTGCTTTTCATAAATTTTACTAATGCGTCGCCAGACGATGGCGCGTAGCCTACGCCAAACTCTCGAGCAATTTCTTTAGAAATTTTACGTTTATTAAAAACATATTCATAGGCAAGTTTATTATTTGCTAAACTATGTTGATAATACTTGTTAGCAAGTGTGTTAAGCTCTATCGCTTGTTTTTTTGCCTTAGCGGTCGTTTGGTCCCCTCGGTTATTGAAAACTGTAATGTCTACACCTGCTTTTCGAGCAAGAAATTCAAGTGCAGCACGAAAGTCTAGCCCTTCCACCTCCATAATAAAAGAGAAAATATCGCCACCTTTGTTTGAGGAAAAATCATGCCAAATATTTTTATCGGGACTAACAATAAAACTAGGGGTTTTTTCATTAGTAAACGGACTAAGACCCTTTAAGTTTCTGCCTGCTCGTTTTAACTGAACATATTCACCCACAATATCTTCAATATCTAACCTAGAGCGCACCTCTTCTTTGGCATCTTGCATACACCTATTATATATCAGCAAAGGAGATAATAAAGCACCAGCAAAATTTTTACGAATACGCCTCTTTAATTAGAATGGTTTTTATGCTTAAATTAAAGGTATGAATCCTAATCAACAAGCACCCAATCAAGCACCTCTTTCAACCGATTATTTGGACGAAATCTCTGCTGCACCACAAAAATCCGACGGGCCATCTTTAAAAAAGATTTTAATATTTGGCGGAATTGGTCTTGTGACCGTTTTAGTCTTGTTATTTGCAGTTTCAAGTTTAACTGCTGGCAGCTTAAATAATGTGTCTAAATTAGCCGGCAAACTTTACGCTACAAACAATGTTGTCACTAACTCTATAAAAGAAAAACAAATAAAGAGCACTAAGCTACGTGCTGTTAACATGACTCTTTCTTTAACATTAGAAAACATTATTAAAGAAACGACACCCGGTTTTGCGGCAAAAAGTATTAAAATGGACAAAATGAAAGACAATAAAAAAATATTGGCTGTCGAAAATTCTAAAGAGATGGAAGCAACGCTAGAAGAAGCTAGACTAAACGGTAATTTTGACGAAGTTTATGCCATAGAAATAACACACGCACTCGTAAGCCTTCAACTACTTATGGAACAGGTCTCAAAAGGTAATGTTGGAGTAGATATGCAGGCAGCACTTATTAAAGGCGTAGACGATCTTGCCCCACTGATTAAACAATTTGAAGAATTTAATACAGAAATTCGTCCAGCTGTTTAACTATTTTTAACTAAGTAATAGCTTAAATTAATTAAATCTTTTAAATCTTCTGCCGGTAATTGTCCTGTGCACAAAATACTATTCCAATAATTTTTACTCATATTTTGTGCAGGCATAACTGTTTCATATTCTTCACGTAATTTTTTAGCCAATAAACGATCGCATTTTAATGTTATCTGCAAAGGGTTTGAGTCTTTAGCTAAAACTGCAAAAATCTTTTGTTCGTTGCCCACTTTTGTTTTATAAACTGTTAACTTGGGGTCTATTTCATTATCTATAATTACTTGATCTAGCGACAATAAATATTCTGGTATGTTGAAATCTTTCATTTATTTTGATTTCCTACATATTTTAAATAATATTTTAGCTCTTCTATACTTCCCTGAATATCATTTAAGGCGCGATGATCTTCTGGTTTAGCAAAACGCTTTTTATATTTATTTTCAAAAATAATTTTCCAAGCACTAACGTCTAAAATTCTGTAATGTAGTTTTTTGGTTAATCTTTTCCAATTCACTTCAATAAATTTTTGATCCATGTGTACAGAATTCCCCGCCAAATAAATTGGTTTATTAAGGTTGAAGTTTTCTTCTACAAATTTAAGAAGATCGTCTTCTATCTCTTGCAAGCCTTTACCGCTGGCATTTTGTTTTATTAAACCATCACGAGCTTTTGGGTTAGCATTCCAAAAATCTCCATTTTTCTTTAAAAGATTCGCTAATTCTTTTTCATCTACTTTAACAATCCCTTCATAAGTAGCAATGGGTTTGAAATCATAGTTCGTAGCTATGGCGGCGACTTCTAAAATGGCGTCTTCTTTAGGATCTAGCCCCGTCATCTCTAGATCTACCCATAATAAAGAGGCTTTTTTCATATTATTTGCCCTTCTTGTCTTCAGAATCGCCCGGTTTATAAAAGCCGGTTATGCGTAAAAAGGCATAAATTACAGCTGCGGTTGCCAATAGTGTTATTAAAGAAGACAAAAATGACCCCCACTGAAAATCGGCTGTTCGACCGAACAGGCTTATCTCCCAACCCGATTGCTGAAGAGTTTCTTGAGAACCAATTAATAGCTGTACTATAGGGTCAACAAAACCTTGAACAAATTTTCGAACTGTGTCGGTGGCGGCGGTTCCAACAGCTAAACCAATGGCAAGCCCTGCTACATTTTGCGCCTTAAGAAAGTCGAAGAACCCTCCCACTTCTCCTTTTTTCGCGGTCTCTTTAGCTTTTTCTTCAATTTCTTTAGCTTTTTCTTTAATTGCAGCATTTTTTTGTTTAATTGCTTTAATTGGCTTTTTTCTGTTTTTTACTGGTTTAGATTTTTCTGTCATGATATATTCCTTTCCTTACATTCTTTCTGGTACTTCAATACCTAGTAAATTTAATCCGTCGGCAAACACGTAGCTTACTTTTTTCAACGTATTAATCCTGTGAGCCTTTACGCTATCTGGCGATTCCTTTATTCTGGTAGTTTCATAATATCTGTTCATTTCGCGCGCTAATTCATACAAATATGTAGCAATTTTATGGGGCTCTAAATTATTGTATGCTTGCCTTAAAATTACCGGATACTCTAATAATTTCAGAAGAACTCCTTTTTCTGCCTCGTAGTTATAATCTGTTTTTAGAAGTTCTTTTTCAGTAATTTTTGCTTCAAAGTTATTCTGCAGATTTTCACTATTTATAATTTTATTAATGCGCACGGCGGCATACTGAACCGATGGTCCACTAAATCCCGAAAGTGAAAAAATTGTGTCCCAGTCAAATAAAATATTTGTTCGACGATCTGCTGTAAAATCAGAAAATTTTATTGCTCCCAGTGATATCTTCTCTATATCTTCTTGCGATACTTCACTATTAATATCGTTCCTTTGTTGAACAACTTCTTTAGCCTTTTTTTCGGCAGTGTTTAGTAGCTCTTCCATTAAAACAACACCTTTGCGACTACTCATTTTCTCGCGAACGCCATTTGCGTTAATTTGGTCTATTAAACCAAAAGATAAATGAATGAGTTCTGTATTAACATTAAGTTTTTTTGCCACTGCAAAAAGTTGCTTGAAATAAAAAGATTGTTCATCGCCTACGGCGTACACTACCCTATTTGGCTGAAAATTATCTTCCCGATACATAATAGTTGCTAAATCGTTGGTTGCATATAATGCTGCTCCGTTGGACTTTTGCACCAAAACGGGAGTTTTAATGCCTTGCTCGGATATATCAATTACAACCGAGCCGTCTTCGTTCTTTTTTGCTTCTCCGGTTTCAATAAGTTTTAGAACAATATTTTTACCGATTGGCGCAAAAAAGGCTTCACCAAATTCGTAATCGGTGCTTATTTTCAGACGATTCATTATTTCATGAATATGATTTAAACTTATTTCATTAAATTTTTTACTATAATCTACAGCTTGCTCGTCGTTGTTCTCTAGTTTTAATAACCAATTTTGCACCTGACTAGCCAATTCACTTTTACCAGCAGCGGCTTCGTCTTTTAGAGCTTTTTTGGTTTCAATATAAATACGCCCTAATTCATAAACACCATTTTTGTCTAGTTCTTCTTCACTACTGAAGTTAAGAAAACCGACGACCCAAACACCAAATGGTGTTCCGTAATCACCCAAATGATTGTCTGTGATTACGTTCCAACCCATTTTTTGATGAAGCATTTTAACTGCCCAGCCTTGATTTCCTGAACGCAGATGACCAATGCTATAAGGTTTTGCCATATTGTTGCTTGGATACTCTACAATAACTGTTTTATCCAAGCCATCACTGCCAGCACCGTAATTCTTCGACCATTTTTCATTTAATGTGTTTGCCAGCGCATCGGCCTTTACGCGAAAATTAATAAACCCAGGCCCTGCAACCGAAGCTTCGTAAATACTGGAATTTGAATTGAGCTTTTCTAGCAACTCACCGGCAATTTGCTGCGGAGGCTTTTTCAATTCCTTAGAAAGCTCTAATGCTATGGTGGTAGAATAGTCGCCAAACTCTGGTTTTGGACGAGTTAGCACAACCGGCCTATTGATGTTATATAAATCATCAACAATTTGCTCAATATGATTTTGGTAGTTCATTATTACTACATTTTATCAGAGAAGAAGGGCCGTGTACAGTAAGCTGTCGCTTGGCTACAAATTATTCGCAACCAAGACAAATCGTTAAATCTGCAGGGTCTGTTGCACCGTCTGTATTATTTGAAGAAGAAACCACGGCATCATTCATGGCTGAATCTATTGCTGCAAGCTTTTCTTCAAGAGTCATATTGTCGTTAATTATTTGCGCTGCATTCATTTTGGTTTTACCCCTCGTTTTATTTATTTAGTGTTGCTTATCCTTATTATACGCTATATGTAGCGTTTTGCTAGGCTTTTTTAGTTGTAAAATTGCCAACGATTAACTGTGGATTACTTTATTTTACGCTGTTAACTTCGTAACTTGTATTGGTGCTTTCGAAGAAATTAACAAGCTCTAGTGTGTCGTTCGCAGTGGTCATCCACTGAGCTGGATTTTCAACTCCATACTCTGGCTCGAAACCTAGTTCCACCAATCGACGGTCGGTCATGTGCATAACGTACTGATTAACATATTCAGGATTAACACCTAAAATGCCATTTGGCAGCATATCTTTATTGTAAGCTTTTTCAAGCTCTACTGCTTGTAAAATTAATTCACGAATTTCGTCAGCAAATTCTTGTGTTTGCAGTTCAGGATTTTCGTCCATAATAGTAAGCAGTAGATTAATACCAAAAGTTAAGTGCAAATTTTCGTCTTTTGTAATCCAATCTAAAAGCGTGCCAACGTTGCGCAACAATTTACGACGACGGAAATTCATTCCAACCATAAATCCGCTATAGAACCAAATTCCTTCAAGCACAATATTATAGGCCACTAGCGATCGAACAAAATCTTTCTTCCCCTCTAGCGTGTTGATATCTAAATTTGGATCTAGCATTACTTCTAGATGTTTATTTTGAAAAGCGGCTTTATCTGCAAGTGATTTTTTACCAAAACCGGCAGCATAAATCTCTTCACGGTCAAACGGAAATGTTTCAATAATGTATTCAAATGACATGAAATGATTTGCCTCTTCCCACATTTGCTTACTTAAATAAAGTTGGGCTTCGGCGGCATTAACATATGGATAAATCCCAAAAGCTAACGATTTATTTATTAGCAATTCATTAGGATTTAAATAACTAATAACGGTTTTTAGTGCATGCTTTTCGTCATCGGAAAGCTTTTCGAAATCCACTAGATCTTGCGAAAGTTGAACTTCGTTTGGAAACCAAGTATTGGCCACCGCCTGATTATATAAATCGTAAGCCCAAGGATAGCGAATTGGATGGAGACTCAAGCCATCGCGAAGGCCCGACCCCAAAATGCCTTTTGGTTTTTCTATAGTTTTTTTTGCCATTTTCATTTCCCCCTTTATATAATTATTTTTTCTTTGCAAAACTAAAGCCGCCCATTGATCCACCAGTGCGAACTTTCTGTTCTCTAACTTTTTCAACTGAAACCGTTGTTTGCTCCGACTGATGTCGTGGTTTAACGTGCAAGTAATATGTCGTTTTAAGGCCACGCTTCCAGGCTTCTAAATAAATTTTCTCGTACTCATCAATGTCGCG
>JAGOZV010000001.1 GCA_018064165.1 Candidatus Saccharimonadota bacterium | reverse complement strand
TATCTGCATATTTAGCTGCAATCGATCCCATTATTGGTCGCTTAGTTTTGTCTCTGTCGCCAGTTGCGCCAAACACTAATATTACCCTACTTTTGCTAATTTTTTTTGCAGTTTGCAGTAATTTTTCTAGAGCATCGGGGGTGTGTGCATAATCTACCACTACATCAAACGGCTTGTTAATTTTAATAGTTTCAAATCGCCCGGGAATGACTTCTAATGTTTTGATTCCTCCAACAATATCTTTAGTGCTTAGCCCCAGAAGATACGTTGCCGCAGCGGCAGCAGTTGCATTATACACATTATACTCGCCCGGCATATGAGTAGATAATTTAATTTTAACCTGATGGTCTATACTTATGTTCGCTACACTACCGTCAGAATACGATTTTATGTCTTTTATCAAAGCGTCTGGCTGGTTCTTCTTTGTTCCTTTTCCATATGTGATTTTTTGCTCACCAGCATTATATTTGTTGAAATAGTCGAACCATTCGTCGTCCATATTTAATACAACATAACGAGGCGATTTCTTGAAAAGAATAGCTTTAGCGGCCGCATAATTATCCATTGTTTTATGATAGTCTAGGTGATCTTGAGTTAAATTTGTCATTATGGCCATTTCTATTGGTACGGTAGATAATTTATGCTGGTGTAACGCGTGGCTTGTGACCTCTAAAACTACGAAGTCCACTTTTGCTTTTTTTGCTTGCTTGAAAAATTTCTGCATTTGATCGGTTGTTGCAACGGTAGCATTCAAGTCATTAATTTTAGCGTTTCCATTTATTTCAATAACGGCTGTAGAAAACATTGCCGTTTTATAACCTGCGTGTTTTAAAATACTATTAATGTAATTTATGGTGGTTGTTTTTCCATTTGTACCCGTAACAGCAATTACTCTCATTCTTTTAGACGGATTACCATGTCGTGCAGAAACTATTTTAACTCTGCTTCTTCTGTATGTGTCTTCTATTATGCTTACGGTATTAGCGGGTAACATTTTTCGTACTCCACTAGTTAGTTTTTGCTTTGTTGTCATAGCTTATATTATACCACTATTAAAGCTTTTATCTGGTGTACGCTAGGCGGATTGCGCAGGAACTAACGATTTTAATTCTATTAGCAATTCTTTGTTCTTAAAAACTTTTAAATATTCATAATAATCCACAGCAGAGCCATACGATTTTTTAATATGACGGCACGCTAGCCAAACCGGAGCATCATCAAACAAATAACTTCGTAATGAAGAATGACAGCCATCCTCCCATCTTTCAGCCAATGTATGAATATGTGCGCTGGTGCTCATTAACATTTCTTCTGATACAGACTTGTTTGTTATTATCTCAAAATTTATTTCATTGTCAGTCCATTCTACATATTGGTCCCTTATAAACTCGAAGAAGTCTTTTATTTCTTGTTTTCTTGAAGATAAAAACAAGAAGTGTAATTGTTTTGTGGCAAAATTATATGCTAGTAAATCAAACAGGTTTTCGTTATCTAGCACGCCTTCTATAGAATAATAGCTTTTAATTGCCCTCATTAAAAATTTCTCTCTATCGTTGTGTTCTGCTTCACTATAATTTTTAGTTGAAAGTTCTAGTGTAACGTATTGATATTCTCTCTCTTCATGCCTACTCTTTATTATAAACATTTTTTAATCCTTTCTTAAGATTACAATTTATGAATTTTACTACATTGTTGTAAAAACGTCAATAACATTTTTAAATATTTTTTATAATTCTTATAGCCACATATCCTACAGCCACAGTAATAATAGCAAAAGCTAAATATTTTATTATTTGCTTTTTGGGGCTAGCTTTCTGTAAGGATGCTTGCTTGTGAGTTTGAGCACCCAGTACTTCGCCTATGTTTTTCGTATCTTCTTTAATATTAGCCTTATTTCCATCTACAGAAGCGTTTAAAGAAGAATTTTCGTATGAGGTGGCCGACATGCTTGCAGATTCAGTTAGTCCAAATAACGCGTAAAACGGCTTGGACTTAATTAGCGGTTGTGTTAATGAAAATATACCTTCTCTTTTTGTCTCGATTCCATTGTTGACTCCTTTATCTAGATTATTAGTGTTTTCTGTGACAATATTATTGCTGTTGTGATTGTGATTGTTATTGCTATTGCTATTGCTATTGCTATTGTCGATATTGTCGTTCACTTCATGAGAAGCTGGTGTACTAGGTGGTGTATTTTTTACATTAACAGGTAATGTAATGGTGTCATAAATCATTAACAACTCTCCTAGTCTAGAGACCCCTTTAATCTGCAAACTGTAGATTCCTTTATTTTGAGTAAAATTGTCTAATTTACTTTTCACAATTTCGATAACCGAATCGTCACTTACAGTAATATTATCTTCTGAAATAACCAAATTACTCTCTAAATCTTTTATTTTTAAATTAACTGTAGAATTTTGCAGTATCATAGAATCTTTAAAATAATAATTATAATCATCTTTAGATACATTAATCGTACTTAAATGACGGATTGCAAGATTATAGTTTTCGTCACTTCCCCAATACTCGGACAAAGGAACGGACGATATTTTACCCAATTCTTCTTCTCTTTCGCTCGTAGTAGCTCCTTCAAGTAAAACATGAGATTTGATATAGTTTGCAATCAACTCGTGTCCGTATGGCGTTGGGTGAAAGCTTTCGTTTCCAAGATACTTACCAATAATACCAACGTCTATGTCTTCGCCGAACCGAACACCGTTCATAGCTGGAGTTTTTGTGGGCTCGCACAGAATATGGTCGCCAAATGCTTTTTCAATATCTAGATACTTTACGCCAGCATTCTGAGCTGCTCGTTGAATAGTTTTATTAAGATATGATAACGATTCATTTATAAAGATACGTTCTTCCTGATTAAACATGGTGCCAATTAAATTACGACACGCTGGTACACTACTAATAATTTGAGGGTATCCAATTGCATATATTTGCGATTTTATAGAGCTATTTTTTATTTTTGCATAAACGCTCGTCAGTTTACTAAATAGCGATTGAATCTCTTTCCCCACAGCAGATCTTAGTTCTGGATCGCTTGCCCATTTACAGGTACTTGCTAGTGCGCATTCATTCAATTTAGACATAAGCCCAGAATCATTTCCCCCAACACCTATAATTACTGCACCAGGCTTTGAAGATTCAACGAAGTATTGCTGTTCCACCCTTCCAGGTAAATAGTACAGTTTCGCTTCACTGCGCAGACTGTCCAGCGTTATTGTGGGGCTAATCAGGTCTTTAAGCCTGTTACGCTGTCCTTGGTACTTAGCGTGCCCAACAACATCTTGTGTTACTGCTCCCGAGCATGCCACATTCCTAACAAGATTTGCGGATATAGATAGCTTCTGTCCAATTAGATATGGATACGAACGACTGCTTAAATGACACTTCTCTTTCTCTGTGTTTGTACCAGGAAAATAATATTTGTCATCTGTCTCGCCTTCGCCACTGGTGAATGAGTCCCCCAAAGACAGCAAACTTAATGACGAACTGTTATTCCCCGTTCCAGTTATGTGGACTTTTTTATATTTTAAGTATGGATCGGTTGAAATTGCATAAAATTTTACAGAATCTGACTCATTTTCTACAAAAGATGGAGCTATAGAATATCTCATTGACCAGATAATTTTGTCTGGGTTTATTTCATCACGATGGCATGGATTTTCAAGGGGTTCATTAGTGAGCTTTGCATCACCACAATTTCCTTGAATACGATACATCCCTATTCCTGCATTTAAGCCAACATGGAAAACGTTTTTCCCAGAATTATCTATGGCTAGTTCGCTACTAGAAACAGGAGCTGTTCTATGCTCAAGAACATCTGGATAAATACGTAGATACGTACCATCTGACAAATTAAAACGAACGATGCCGACACCTTTTAGTTCTGTAATAAGCCACTTGCCATTATTTGAAACACCTATAGCCGCCGCATCTACGCCAAATCCGGGAGAATTGCTTGTTGGACGCATGATTTCTCTTTCAGGGTTTATATAATCTAAATACTTACCAGTAGTATCGCTCACTAGTTCTAAATTTTTTGTGAAATTTTTATAGAGGACTGGACTGAACCCATATCCACCATTTACCACCTCTAAATTAATTAAAGTATCCCAGACTTCAGAATATAAACACCTAAAAAAATTACATTCAAATAAATCTCCGTGCATTTGAACAGGATATAAATTGTTGTCTTTAGAAAAACTAACTGCCACCCTGCTTCTCCGCTCATTATCGTAATATTTGCCAACAGACAAGTTTCCCTGTTCAAAAATGCAAGCTTTTGTTAAAACACCATTAATATTTTTTGTTCGCGAGAACGTAGAACAAATATCTTCCTCATACGTATCAATACTGCTGACAATATCATAATCAGAGCCTTTTATCTCTGTAGCGTAAATAATATTTGTCTTTGTTACACTCAAAAAGGCAACAAACATAAAAAATAATATAGTCGTGACAATCTGACGCATCTGAAATCCTCCTTAAAACCGACTTATAATTCTATTTTAAGCTATTTTTCAGAAATTACAAGTATGATATTATAAAAATGTGAAAATACTTGGAATTGAAAGCAGTTGCGACGAAACTGCAGCTGCGATAGTTGAAGACGGAACATATTTACTAAGTAATGTTGTTAACTCTCAAATAGACATCCACGCTAAATATGGTGGGGTTATTCCTGAAATTGCAGCTCGTAGTCATATAGAAGTTATAAACCCTGTAATCAATCAGGCCTTAACAGATGCAAACTTAACGTGGTCAGAGATAGACGCAATTGCGGTTACCTATGCTCCGGGACTTTTAGGGTCTTTATTAGTAGGAACGCTAGCGGCGAAAACTCTGGCAATAACGAAAAATAAACCCCTCTACCCTATCCATCATGTAGAGGCACATGTTTACAGCAATTTTTTAATAAATAATAAAAACAATAAAAATGAAAAGTTGAACAGTTTGAACGATGCGCTGCCGAATAATCAGCCTAAGTTCCCTATTTTAGCACTTATCGTATCTGGTGGTCACACGCAAATTGTTCTTTTTGAAAAACACGGAAAATACAAATTAATAGGACAAACACAAGACGATGCTGTTGGAGAAGCTTTTGATAAAGTTGCAAAAATATTAGGTCTTCCCTACCCTGGTGGCCCAGCAATTTCAAAACTTGCGCCAAACGGTGATTCGAATAGGTATAAATTCCCTATCTCTAAAATGCAAAATCCATATGATTTTAGTTTTTCCGGTTTAAAAACTTCTGTTTTAAGGAAAGTCCAACAAGAAATAGGAGTTGACATAGCCTACCCTTCTTTTGAACTTTCTAAAAATTTAACTCCAGAGATGAAAGCAAACTTCGCAAGCAGTTTTCAATATACTGCTATAAAAACTCTTGTTCAAAAAGTATTAAAAGCTTACGAAGAATTCAAACCTCAATCTGTGGTAATAGCTGGTGGTGTAGCTGCTAATCAAGAATTAAGAAAACAGCTTAAACAGCAACTTTCTATCCCCATTAATTACGCACCCATAGAATTATGCACAGATAATGCTGCAATGATAGCAACCTTAGGTTATTATATGACGCAATCGTGCGACCCCGTAGATCCATATTCGCTAGAAGTAAAACCATCTATCTCTATGAGCCAGACCTCTTGGTCTAATTAACTTTACGCTTTAGTGCTTTTCTTTTTTGATTAAGTTTATTTATTAATGGCCTACCCCTGTGCCAAAGAGGATACCATAAAGATAAAGGTTTGTCGTAAGTGCCGACAAAAGACGTCGTTTTATTACTCCAAGCCTTTTTAAAAGACTCAACCCCTCCTGGCATCAACCCTCCAAAATCATAATCTTTTAGACCCCACTCTTTTGCTTTAGTAATAGCATGCCATCTTAAAGCATAGTTTACCCTATTTTTTGCTCCGACCTCGTTAATTCCACTATACATTTGGTACGCAACAGATTCACTTATAGCCAACCATAAGAAGCCTACTAGTTCATTATTAATATACGCACCAAAGATTAGCGAGTTACTATTTAACTCTTTCATAACAGTTTGATAGTATTTACGTGAATGAATTGCAAAGCCAGCTCTTTTACTTGTTAAATCATAGATATTTAAGCATTTTTCTAGCTCTTCGTCATCTGTTATTTGTTTTATTTCGTCTATGTTTCGTTTTGCCTTGTTTATACTTTGTCTTGTTTTTCTTCCCATTTCAGCCAAAATCTCATCTTCTGGTTTCGTTAAATCAATCATTATTGTTTGGTCTACTAAAATTGAATTGTCGTGTCCTACCCTTTTCCACCCCTGTAAATTTACCTCTTCAAAAGCATGCGGTTCAATTGATAAAACAACAGATTTGTATTTCTTTTTTATAAATTCTGCAATTTTATTATAAAAAACATCTGAATCTTCTTTTACTAGTACTCTACCTCTTGGAATATATGAAAATCCTTTTAGTGGCCACGGCAATTTTTTCGTCAAAACTTGGGCAAAGCCAATTATTTCATCGTTATTTCTTATAATGAGACGTTCAGTTTTCCAGCCATGAACAGCTTTTACTTCACCCCAGCCCCATAACTGAAAAGGGTGGCCCTGGTTTTCCAATAAATCATCATCCCACTCTTCACGATTTTTGCATTCAATAAGTTCTACCATATAGACATATTATACCAAAAATGTGATATAATTACAGGGAGGAGTATGTGGAGTCCTTATTGTTAAATATTGCGTGCAAAAATTCACGTGAAATCACCGATAACAGAGGAAACTTTTAAAAAAATAGTTATGAAATTACCAAAATCTTATGAACCAAATCTATACGAGCCAGAAATTTACGGTCTCTGGGAAAATAGCTCCGCCTTTGAACCATCGGAAACAGGCGAGCCGTACTCAATTGTTATGCCTCCACCAAACGCTAATGGCAATCTTCATGTCGGACACGCATTAACGCTTGCTATACAAGATATTTTGATTAGATACCACCGGATGAAAGGGTATAGCACTGAATACATACCGGGTGCCGACCACGCAGGTTTCGAAACTTGGGTTGTTTACGACAAAATTTTACAGGAAAAAGGGGAGAGTCGGTTTGATTTTACCCGAGAGCAGCTGTATAGCCAGGTTTGGAATTTTGTACAAGAGCAACGAGGCAATATGGAGCTTCAGCTACGCGCATTAGGGTTAAGTGCAGATTGGAATAATCTTACCTTCACGCTCGATGAAAAAGTAATTTTCACAGTTTATGATACCTTTGAAAAAATGTGGCGAGAAGGCTTAATTTACAGGGGTGAGAGGATTGTTAACTATAGTACAACTTATCAAACTAGCTATTCAGACATAGAGGTAAAATATAAGGAAGAGAAGGGGACTCTTTGGAATATTGCTTATCCAACTTACGACAAAATAGGCGAAATCATCGTTGCCACAACTCGTCCCGAAACGATGTTCGGAGATACCGCCATAGCTGTTCATCCAGATGATGAACGATATAAAGATCTAATAGGTACGCGCGTATTGCTTCCATTAACAGACAGAGAAATACCGGTTATAGCAGATTCATATGTAGATCCAAACTATGGTACAGGTGCTGTAAAAATTACACCAGCTCACGATCCAAATGATTTTGAAGTAGGGGAGAGGCACGGATTAGAAAAACGTCAAATAATCGGTTTCGATGGAAAAATGACAAATGTACCAGGTGAATTTACTGGCTTAACACCAGAAGAAGCACGGAAAAGAACCCTAATAGCGCTAAAGTCTGAGCAACTTCTTCGTGGCGAGAAACCAATTGTTCACACCGTTGGATACGACTACAAAAGCGATAAACCTATACAACCCCTTCTTAAAGAGCAGTGGTTTATACACACTAAACCTCTGGCTGAAAAAGCAATTAGGGCGCTAGAAAATAATGAAATTAAAATGATACCAACTAGCAAAAAACGTGTGGCTATTCAATACTTAAAAGAGTTGAAAGACTGGAATATCTCCAGACAAATACCATGGGGGATTCCAATTCCTGCTTTCCAAAACGTCGACGATCCTACAGATTGGATATTTAATAGGAATGTCGATGAAAAAACCATTCTTGTTAATGGCAAAACCTATCGCCGCGATGAAGACACTTTTGATACGTGGTTTAGCAGTGGTCAGTGGCCATATATAACTACAGATTATTTAGATGGTGGGGAATTAGCAAAATTTTATCCTCTATCTGTAATGGAGACAGGGGCCGATATTCTTTATGCATGGGTTACGCGAATGATTATGCTTGGTCTTTACACAACAGGAAAAGTTCCCTTTAAAGAAGTATACTTAAATGGCCTCGTTCTAGACCCTCACGGCAAGAAAATGAGCAAGAGTAAAGGAAATGTCGTCAATCCAATGGAAACGCTGTCACAGTACGGCTCAGACGCTTTAAGAATGGGTATTGTTTCTAATCGTTCAGCTGCACAGAATCAAGCCTTCAGTACAGACAAAGTAATTGCTGCACGCAACTTTTGCAATAAGCTTTGGAATATTTCTCGTTTCATCGGTGAAAAAATACCTGAAGGCTATAAACCTACCGCACCCACCCCTGAATCAATTGCCGATCATTGGATTGTCAAAGAATTAAACGATGCAATAGCTATTTTAAATAATCAAATAGACAATTACCGATTCGCTGAAGCAACTGAAACTATTTACCATACAATTTGGGATTCTGTAGCAGACTGGTATATAGAGGCAAGCAAAAATGAAATTAACCCACCTGTACTAGCATGGGTCCTTGAAACATCATTAATAATTGCCCATCCATTTGCACCCTTCGTAACAGAAACGATCTGGCAAAATATTCCTTGGCAAAATAGTCTGTTAATTACCGCATCTTGGCCAGAACCTTTAGCTTACAATGAAATTTCCGCCGCTCAATTTAAACGTATTAAAAAACTAGTAACCGAGACAAGATACGTTACAGCCGAACTTCCAGGCAATAAAAAATATGATATTTTATACGAAAATGACACGCTTGTTCACGAACACGCCAATTTAATAAAGCAGTTAACGCGCGTAAACGAAGTGAAAAAAGTTGATCAGCCAAAAGGATTAAGGCTTGCTGCAAGTGGCAGGGAAGCGTGGTTAGATGTAGATAAAAAGACTCTCTACGAGCATCAAACAAATCTAGAAATTCGCATTCAAGAGGTACGTCATCAAATTAAAAACTTAGAAGCTCGCCTAGACAACAAATCATACACAGAAAAAGCTCCCGCTAATTTAGTGGAAGAAAGCAAGAAACAGTTGTCAGAAAAAAAGCTACTGGTTGACAAACTTGTTGCTGAACTAAACGTTTTATAAAACTTGTAATAATAAAATAACCTCTTTCGAGGTCATTTTATTTTATTCTGTCGGCCAAAATATTCCGTCAGAGGACATTGATCTAGAAGAACTACGCTTTTGGATAATATATTTTTTCTCGTTTTCGCCTTTATTTCTCTTTGCATTATTACGGCCAGAATTTAAAGCTCTCATATTTTCAAGCATTGGCTTCTCATGAGCATGCACATGAGGCATTCGTGATGAAACTTCCGATTTAACAATTGCATTACTGTTCTTGCTCGCAACAATTTTTGTTATTGCACTATCTAAATGCGTTTCGTGTATCATTATTCCCATTAAAGAAGAGATAAGAAGTGGTAGTGTTGTTAATTGTAAAAATGTTTGGTTCATATTTTTGTCTTTGTTTTGTATTCTTTATATTTGTTTCAATTGAATACTAAAACAATATTAGCATATGCTTTATTATTTGTCAAGTATATAGTGTTGTTTATTTACTTTATTAGAAGTTTATTACATAGTTCTGAAAGTTCGTTGTGCTTTATTTCAGCATCAAGATCTTGTCGTCCGTGAAATTCATGCGACTGAGAGAAGGGTATAAGATGCACATGAGCATGAGGTACATCTGTACCAACAACTTTTTCACCAATATAAGGAACATTAAGTTTAGAGCGAAGATGTTTAGCCAGTTTTTTAGACGTTTTCATAACAGCAAGGTAATCTTCATCTGGAAGATCCCATAAAAATTCTACCTGATTTTTTGGAACCACTAAAACATGACCTTGTGTTACAGGATGTATATCTAAAAAAGCATAAGTTTTTTCGTCTTCATAAATTTTATAGCTGGGGATTTCTCCCTCAATTATTTTCGTAAAAATTGATTTATTCATATTTTTCCTTCTGGCGGAGAGAGAGGGATTCGAACCCTCGGAACCGTTGCCGGCTCACTTGTTTTCGAGACAAGCCAGTTCAACCACTCCTGCACCTCTCCAGATATATTTATTATATATTAAAAAAGTTTGCTTTTTCAAATAGCAAACTAATTTGGTACACCCTAGTTAAAGAAGTTCAAACCATCATTACAAGTAATATCGTAACTTGATATAAATAAATACCGTCCAAAGATTATATTGTTAATAAACCTACCATACGGTAGTATGGTATTATGATTCAGAAAAAAGATATTATTAAAGCTGCACAGGAACGTATAAAAAACGGGGAAACGGTTTCGCTTGATTCCGTCGCTCGTGATATAGGATTAACTAAAGCAGGACTAGTGCATCACTATCCTACAAAAAAATCGCTTATGATGGGTCTTGTGAATGATGTCGTAGAAAGATGGCAATTAATGCTTGACGCAACTCCTGCTAAACCTAACGCCGAAGACAGGATGATGACTTACCTTAGGTATGCAATGTCTGACGAAATAGACTCATCAGATTTCGCCTTTATGGCTGACTACAAATTAAAAGATGAGCTTTACGCTAAATGGGCTAAACAGATTGAAGCTTGGTTCAACTTTTACGATATTACGGACATTACTAGGCGGTCTGCATTGATGACTGTTCGACTTATCGCTGATGGGGCTTGGTTCGATAGAGGCTTGGGGATGTTGAACATAAGTGTCGAAGAGAGGCAGTCAATCTTAGACGTCTCAGAGAAAATACTAAAAGAAGGAGTAAAATAATGAAACAATGGATATTTCTAGTCGGAGCTATCATTTCGGAAGTAGTAGCTACACTTTCATTGAAGGCAGGGATGGATAATTCAATTTTCTATATAGTGGTATTGATAGGTTATGTATTAGCTTTTGTGTTTTTAACAAAAGCACTTAAATCAGGTATGGCTCTAGGGGTAGCTTATGGGATATGGGGTGCTTGTGGTGTAGCAATGACTGCGTTCCTATCACATTTGATTTTTAACGAACCTTTAACCTCGATTATGGTACTAGGGATTGTAGTAATTATTGCTGGCGTACTAATGATTGAATTAGGTTCACAGGCTGCAACTAGAAAAGAGAAAGGAAACGTATAATGGGTTGGTTATTTCTTATCGGTGCAATTATTGCCGAGGTATCAGGAGCACTTTCATTACGGATGGCAAGCTCAGGCAAGCGTCGATGGTGGGTAGCTGTTGCGGTTGGATATACTATTGCCTTTACAATGCTGATTTTTACACTTTCTAGCGGTATGGCCCTCGGTGTCGCTTACGGTATATGGGCAGCGTCAGGAGTTGCTCTTACTGCGATTTTTAGCAAACTACTATTCAAAGAACATCTGACGTTAGTTATGTCCATTGGTATTGCCGTTGTAATTGGAGGTGTGCTTATGATTGAACTAGGTAGTGGCGCTACGCATTAGGTTGGATAGAAAATAGACAATTTATAGTGTAGATATATACAATTTATATACTTAACGAAAGTGAGCCTTGCCGTCCGAGAATCCATTGAATTCACCCTTATGTATTTTGACAGTAACCATATCAGGGTTCCATTCAGAGACTGAAATGGATTCTCCTTCGTTCCCCAATACACTTCTTCCATAGTAAGTTCCGTTAGGAAAGATTGTGTTAGCGATAGGGTGGTATTGCTCGAACAATTGTCTCTCTAAATAGTCGTTGAGTATCCATAAGAATCTTTTAAGATTTTATTTTTTCTTATCTTTTTCCATCTGATTGCGAACGATAACAGCAATTAGAGAAGCGATGATAACAGTAATAGGCAGGGTACTCCAAAACTTATCCCATTTCTGGTCGCCGGTAGCTTCGTAGCCATCGTCTGCATATTCGACACAGCTACTGCCCCTATTATCTGTATCCGACTCCACACAAGAAGGTCTGCCTAAACTCATTCCCAAGTATGCACTGACTACAACGGCAGCAATAACGCCAATTATAATGAACGGTAGCAATCGTCCTTTTTCAACTTCCTTTTTAATCCACTCCCATCCGTACATTCCGATGAATGTTATGACACATACTGCAAGCCCAATACCCGCTCCCCATAAAAATCCTGATAGGGGGTCGGGATTGTCACCCATAAATCCAATAAGTCCACCTAGAACTCCAAACATAAGGATTGGAATCAACATTAAGAAATAAATACCTTTAGACATTTCTTTCTTTTGATTTTGTTGGGTCATATAGACGTCCTACCGTTAAGTACTTTAGCTTTTTCTGTATCAAACTCAGCTTGGGTCAATATACCTTGTTCTTTGAGGTTAGCGAGTTTACCGAGTTCATCAGCTATGCTTACTCGTGGTTGCGGCTGAGCAGAGACTACTTGGTGTGATGCACTAACTTGTTTAACAGACGAGATAACCTTAGCTAATTTAGCTCTCAAAGCCATAGGTGCTTTATTTTCCACGAATAAAATAACTTCTTGACCATCAATAAGTTCAAGCGTGATATACGATTCTTGGTCTTTGCTCTTCTTCTTGAGTGCAAAAGCAAATATACCAACTGCAATAAGTCGGGTTACGGTAACACGCCTATTAACTTCATCTTTACCTTCTACAAGAATGTCTTTGATTTGAGAATTAGGTATAGTGAACTTTGTACTCATAACAGCACTGAACTCTGTTTGGTTTTGGTAAAAAGTAATAATGCCATTCGCTTTACGACCATCACCGTATCCACCCATATACTCCACAGCTAGAGCGTCTAGTTTAGCCCCTCTAATATCCTTTAGTTCGGCTGACTTCTGCTGTTGCTCTTGATAGCTCTTCTGAATTGATTTACCAGCTTTATCACTTGCATCTTTAACCTTGTCGAAGAATGACATTTCTAAGCTCCTAATTTCATTTTGAATTAATCATTTACGTTTACTATACAACATCAATACCTATATATTTGTTAGCGGGCAAACACCATTAACTATTTATCAATACTTTTTATATAACAGTACAACCCCCGTTAATTAAGTAATAATAAACAGCTAGTTTATGTAACTATCTGTTTATTATTTTACGCTTATGATATGAATGAAAACGAATTGATGAAAACATTTGGCAAGCGTGTAGCATTGGTACGGAAGAGTAAAGGCTTAACACAGCAACGGCTTGCGGAAAGTATTGGAATGAGTGTTGTTGCAATTGCATATATCGAAACTGGTAAGCGGTGGGCTAGACTCGGTACATTAAATAAGATTGCAAGCTCATTGAAAGTAGATATAGCAGACTTATTTAAAGATATTTAGCTGTTAATCTGACAGTCAAATAATAATTATCAGTGACGTTACATAGGCTATTTCCAATACATTGTCAGAAAACCTTTGTAGGGACTGTTCTTCCCATCAACACCAGGAACTTTCCTAACTCTTCGCTTCCATTCCACATTATTTAGAACATCTACAGGCGGTTGTTTATAAAGCTTCTTGAAGTCTTTTCTAGCAGCTTCGATAATTTTTTTCTCACCAAAGTCCTCCCAATCTATATGCGACATTAAGATTTGAAAAACGCCATCGTAAAAGAACCTGTCTTCAACTTTGAAACGCCAGTCTTTGTCAAAAATAAATAGTTGTTGATTTTTCCAATCTTCATCTTCAACTCTGTAACCTAAAAATCCTTGTGGGTGAGGCACGAAGGAGAATCGTACATTACAGTTCGTCAGTAAACCTCCCTTGAGCCTAGAAGCTACTACGCCATTATTAGCGTGTATAAAATCTCCTACGTTATACCTACTTAGAAATATCGAATCTGCTTCAATATCGGCATAGAAAAACTCGTACTCTTCCATTATTTATACCCTCGGCACTTCGTCAGCAATAGCTAGAGAGGGAGTAACGACCTTTTCTAATAGCCATAAACTGCTCTCATAATCACCTTCTATTATCGCTCTACTAACATTTGATTTAGCGATTGTTAGCAGCTTATTTCGTGCAAGTTCCATTTTTTCAGCAAAGATTCTATCTTCACGGAAGTAACGGTAAAATGTATCCCTACTAATTCCAGCGTAGTAACAAGCTTCTGAAATAGTAGACCCGTACTGCAATGAGTCCTCCAATTTACTTATAATCTGATAATTAACTTTTTGTGGTCTACCTATTGGTTTTTTATTAACCATAAAAACTCCTGTTTATATTTGTTTTATCTCTACTCTTATTATAGAGAGAATAGCTTTTTCAATTTCTTACATATAACGAAATCACCGTCAGAATATCCAAATCGCTTACAATATAAATAGCTATGAATAAATACTTTGCATTCAATACACCGCAGATAGAAGTAGACCCTGAGTTTAATAATATCTTTCTTGTAGTGTACGCAATTCTTTTCCTTATGGCTTTAGGTATGGCGGTTTGGTATTTTGCACCAATCCTTTATAAGAAAAGGAAGAATAACATAGCCGCAAAGTCTCTCTTGAAGAACTCTATTTGGTATGACCTGAAAGAAACCGAACTCCATTCAGGCGATAATAAAATAAGAATTGAACCAAAATCTCTTGAACACTATGTATGTAAAATAACATTCAACTCTCCTAATAAATATATTGACGACTATGCAGTGTTTGAAGCTAGAGATAATGCCGTATCTCTTGCAAAACTTAAAGAATCCCGAAGAGGCGTAGAACAAGCTGTTCGACGCTTAAATGATAAAGGTAGGAAGCTTGGATTAAAAACTGATTTATTCAAACGCAGTAAAGAACGAACTTCCGTTAATGACGAATATCGTCTGAGAATCACTCGAAACTAATATAACTGAACTTGAACATACCGCCCGTAATACGGCGGTTTTTTCGTTTTTTACATCTGTTACTAACATATCCTAACAAGTTATTGCTAAGTCCTAACAGCCCCCTCCCTATAGTGGAACTTAGTTTTTCAGCAAGCGACTAACGAATCACCATACATATACGATTCAACAGCAGTCACATAAGAAAAGCTAACGACAGAAAACCAATAAACAAAGGGAGAAACATCTTAAAGATATAGAGAAGAAGTAAAACAGTCACAAATAATAATTAGTAATCGTTTACGAATAACTTTGTAAGCATTCTATTCTAATTGCCTTAACTTAGTTGGATTCAATCCACGACTGGGCTGGTTAAGTGCGTCAAAAATTAGAGTAACAGGTGGTAAAAATATGCAGTTAAAAGAAAAGCAAATAAAAGAGTTTCAAGTACTCTACAAGAAAAACTTCGGCAAGAAGATAAGTAAACAAAAAGCAATCGTAGATGGAATGGCTTTGATACGCCTAGTCTACTTAACACAACCGAATTATGGAGCTAGGAAATGACCTCTCCAAATCGCAACCGATACAAAGAGCTTTGGGAAAAAGGTACACAGACAGGCCAGCTAAGGCTCTCTACTGAACGATTGAGCGATTTGTTGCTAGAGGAGTTTCCGCCAGAAGTTTGGGCTATAGAAGGCTTAATACCAGCCGAGGGAGTAACAATCATCTCAGGCTCACCTGGAAGTTTCAAAACTTGGCTATATATGGAGATGGCAGTGAAAGTTGCTCAGGGTGAGAGTGTGTTTGGACATTTCCCTTCTAAACAGATGGGGGTAATGGTTATTGATGAAGAGAGTGGACGACAGAGACTACAAAAGCGGTTCAAACAAATGGGAGCTTCTGAAAATACAGAGATTCATTTTACTTCCAGAATTGGCTATAAGATGAACCATTTATATGTAGACGCAATCGCAAAAGAAGCTAAAGAAAAAGAAATTGGCTTAGTTATATTTGATTCCTTTACCCGCTTCAATAATGCTGATGAAAACGCTTCTGGTGATATGGCTACGCTTATGGACTGCTATAGGCAGTTGGCGGATACAGGACTTGCAGTATTGATTCTGCACCACAACCGAAAAGGTGTCGCAGGGCAAAGCAATCCAGCAATGGAAATGCGTGGTTCTTCCGACATTTTAGCTGCCGCAGATTGTCACATTGCAGTAAACCGTGTTGGTCAAAGCGAGTTCGTAAGACTTACACAAACCAAGAATAGAGATATTTGGGAGCCAGCCCCATTTGAACTGAGGTTTCACGAGAATGCTACAGAGTTTGAATATGTAGGCGAAGGAAAGTCGTCAGCAGACCGACACAATGAACAGCTGAAAGAAATTGTAGAAGCAGTAGGGTTATATCCTGGATTATCTAAAAGGCAGCTTGTAGCACAAATTAAGACAGATGGGTTCAAAGGTGGTGATAAAAAGATTAGCGACTGCCTAGATGAGCTAGCTCGTACAGAGATGGTAAGAGTACTACCTGGTGGGCGTAATTCTTATAAATACTATTTACCCTCTGACGAGCCGAGTGCCGCAAAAAATGATTAGTTATAGGTGTATACATTTTTGCTTCACTCACTTAATCCCACAGTGTAGACCACCACCTCTATAAACATAAACTAATTGTTTAACATAATACTAATAAAGTTATATAATATAGATAGGAAAACTATGAACTTAGAACAACTGAAATACGGACTTTACGCAAGAAAGTCTAACGAAAGCGAAGACAAACAAATTGCGTCACTAGATGACCAACTAGAAACAATGACCGAAATTGCAGAAGCAAGAGAATATCGTATCGTCAAAAAAGCGATATATAAGGAATCTAAATCTGCAAAGATACCAGACCAGCGGATAAAGTTTGATGAGCTTATCGAACAAATAGAAAAAGGTAATATAAACGCTATTCTTACCTATAAATCTAATCGCTTAGCTCGTAATCCAAAAGAGAGTGGAGTTATCCAGCAGCTAATGTTTGATGGCAAACTTAAAGCTATTATTACCAAGGATAAAAACTACCTTCCAGAAGATAACGCCCTTATATTTAGCATAGACGCAGCTCAAGATACTCAGTTTAGTCGTGATTTATCAATAATTGTAAAAGACCGAATGTCGCAAAGGGCTAAAAATGGCTATTATCCTGGCAGAGTTCCAATAGGCTACAAGAATGCGAAAGAAAGCGAGTTCAGTGATGTCAATGTAATCGTCATTGATGACGCTAGATATGCACTAGTGCGAAGAATGTGGGACTACGCCCTTACGGGTCAATACTCTGTTAGTCAAATAGCAAGAATTGCTGATAAAGAGTGGGGGCTTAAAACTCCTAAACGTAAAAAATCTGGAAATAAACCACTGTCAGTATCTGGACTGTATTTAATGTTTAAGAATCCTTTCTATATGGGTGCTATTCGCTTCTCTGGAATCTACCACACAGAAGGTAAACATTCGCCTATGATTACACCAGAGGAGTTTCGACAAGTGCAAGGAATGATAGGTCGGGCAAACCAGCCTCGACCAGAAGAAAAGATAGCCCTAGATGACCCATTCCCATATCGTGGTCTAGTTAAGTGTGGAGAATGCGGTTGCCTGATTACATATTCTAAAATAGTCAAGAAACAGAAGAATGGAAACGTACATACATACGAATACTGTTACTGTACTCGAAAAAAGAAGTACTCTGAATGCTCGCAGACAATGACCGTTAGCAGGATAACTCCACAAGATTTAACCAAAGCTATTCGAAATGAGATTAGCAAGTATACGATTATTGAAGACTTCTTCAAATGGACTTGTGAGTATTTAGACGAGTTCCACGAAGATGAAGCAGAGAAGCAAGAAAAAGTAATCGAGACTCAGATGAAAGCTATTAAAAATACAGAAGCTGAGGTGAACAAACTACAACGTGCTTTATATAAAGGTATGATTGACGAAACTTTTTATAAATCCGAGAAGCAAGAGCTTGAAGACAGGCTTATTACATTGAGGGGTCAATTTGATGACCAGGAGAACTCAAACAAGCGTCAACGTCAACTGCTAGAGAAGTACTTTAATTTCGCACGATATGCTAAATATGACTTCGAAAGTGATAATGACTTAAAAAAGAAAGAAGTCTTGAGCATTATTGGTCAAAACCTATTACTGAAAGATGGCGTACTACTGTTTGAGCCTATAGAATATCTAACTCCACTAGTTGAAAAGTATCCATCTCTTGAAAAGCAGTTCTTGAAGGTCCAAACCTATCCAGAACAGATGAAAAAAGACGCAATAGCGTCTCTAATTCAAGTATGGTACACCCGACAGGATTCGAACCTATGGCCTTCGGCTCCGCAAGCCGACGCTCTATCCAGCTGAGCTACGGGTGCATATACTTAGTCAGATATGAAAATTTCCGACTAAGACATTGTAACTAGAAGGTACTTTCTTAATGAGAATCAAGAACAGTGCTTATTGTAGCATATAAATACCGTTTTAAAAAGTAGGGAAGGGCTTTTAGGATATTAAATTCTTAATTTTTCTATGATTTTATCCATTATGTCTGGTTTTGTTTGTTCCATTGGCAAACGACTAGCTAAAATATCAACAATTCTTTCTCCGGCATCTTGAGGAAAATATACTGAAAGAGCGGGTGAAAACCTTTTTATAGGGATAAGTTCTATGAAATTTCTATTGTTATTTTGCACTATACTAAACGATTTATAGTCTTGCAAATTATACAATTTATCGCCAATATATAACCCCTGTTGAACGCTTAAGGTGTATTTTATTTCTTGAGGCGGCCGCTTTGTATAGACAACTAACGCAATAGCCATAACCAACACTAAAATTGCAAATGAATATGATTGAAATACAAAAATTGACACTGCAATAAATACAGCAGCTATAATTCCTAATAGGAAATACCACATTTTGCCCTTAGCTCCTACAAAATACTCTGGAGCAATCCAGTCTACAGGTATTGTTACATCTGTGTTTTCATTTTCATTTGTCTGAGATTCTATATTTTCATCTACTTGAATAGAAGCATCTTCAGTTGTAGCCTCGGAAGAATCTGACAATTGTGATTCGTTATTAATAGGGGGTTGAGAAGAAATTATTTCTTGTGACTCTAAGGGTGCATTATCCTCGGAAGGTACTTCTGGTTTCCAATAATTACTTTGATTACCATCATTATTCATAATATAAGTATATCATGGACCTTATGCATAAAATAAAAAAAAGGCTTTTTGCCTTTCTTTATTATGGCGGAGGAGGGGGGATTCGAACCCCCGCTACAGGTCGCCCCATACTACAGCTTTAGCAAAGCCGCCCCTTCAACCGCTTGGGTACTCCTCCATAGATTCCTTATTAAGTATATCATAATCTAGACATTTCTAGTTTTTTTTGCTATAAATATCTTTAGGAGAATCACATGAAAAATTCATTTTACACAAAATTTGTTGTTATGTTCACTCTTATAGCAGTTCTAGGTTTTCTTTATCAGCCTAGTGCATTAGCTTTTGTTGGTGGTTCTGTAGAACAGGGAGTACAATCGGCACAGGGAACTGGTCAGCCTACAGACCTATTCGGTACGGGCGGAATATTCACAACTGTTGCTAATACACTTCTATATATTGTTGGAGCATTAAGCGTTGTAATGATCATTTACGGCGGTTTAAGATATGTTGTTTCTGGTGGAAATTCTAGTGCTGTTACAGCTGCTAAAAACACTATTTTATACGCTATTGTAGGTTTAGTTATTTCAATTCTATCTTATGCAATTATAAATTTTCTACTAACTACATTATCATCCTCTAGTGGAGGGGTTGGAGGTACCGGAACAAGTGGTAACGGTGCAGGTTGGAGTAACCTGTAGTAAAAATATATTTCAATAATCAAAAATAACCTGCAAATTGCAGGTTATTTTATTATGTATTTATTCTGGCGGAGAGGGAGGGATTCGAACCCTCGGTACCGTTGCCGGCACGACGGTTTTCAAGACCGTTACCTTCAACCACTCGGTCACCTCTCCATTTGTGTATTAAGTACAATCAACATTTTACCAGATAATCTATTATTCGTCGATACTAAATGGCTGATAAGCAATAACTCTACATTTTATATTAGTAAAGCCCGCATCCTTTAGTGCTTCGTATCCTTCCCTTATTGTTGCTCCTGTAGTATATATATCGTCTATAAGAATAATAGGGGAATCTTTGTTTAGATTTATTCTATTTTTTACACTAAATATATTTTTAGAAAGATTTTGCCTATCTTTATAATTTTTCTTATGCTGCGAATAAGCGCGATTTCCTTCAATTACCTCTGCAAAAGTTGCATTAGATAATTTTGCATAGTATTTTCCAATCAATTTCATGTGGTCATAACCTCTTTCTCTTTTGTGTGCTGTACTCGTTGGAATAATAGTGATGATTTCGTCCTTACTAACAGGGAATACATCATTCAGCATTCTGGCTAATATTTTGTATGAACTTTTTTCTCGCTGAAATTTATAACCATCTATTACTGCCTTCAAAGCACCTGCACGCGCATCAATATAATTAACCTCTATGGTATTATACTTAGTAACAAGTTCAATTTTATTTGAAGTGTTGTAATTTTGTCTGTTGTATTTATTACATTTAGAACATAATAATTTTGGTGGATTTTGACAGCCGTAACAGTAGTGAGGAGCTAAAACAGAAAGCATCGCATCAATCATTGTAATTTTTACCTTTTTACCTATTATTATATTGATTATAATACATTTTCTAGTTATAATGAGAGGGACAATTTGTCAATAGTGCCTAGAGAAAAGTGGAGGATATCAATGGCCCGTAAACAGAATAACGATTTATTAATAGAAGATGAGCTAGAATCAGCATTTCTAAACGACGACGACCTTATGGCTACTGAGCCACAGGGCCTCGGTTTAACTACAGAGGAAGGCGACGATTGGAACGACGCAGAAGAAGAGCTTCCAGGACAGCTTGCAGTAGATGTTTATGAAACAGACGACAGTCTTGTTATTAAAGCTCGTACAGCTGGCGTTAACCGCGAAGAATTAGACGTAAGTATCAGCGATGGTATTTTAACAATTAGTGGCACCCTAAGCAGTGGAGACGAGTCAGACGCAACTAACTGGCACATCCAAGAAGCTTATTGGGGCGAGTTTAGTCGCACAATTGCTTTACCTGTTCAAGTTAAAGAAGATGGCGTTCAAGCAACCTTAAAAGACGGCGTTTTGACTGTTCGTTTTGAAAAGATCAAACAAGATAAAGCTGTAAAAATTCAAATTCAATAATAAATCAAAGAATAAAAAAACACCCCTTTCGTAAGGGGTGTTTTTTTATTATATTCTGATGTTATGAGTCCATTACTTGATTCACAACAAACTGAACAACCGCAAAAGCTAAAATAGCAACAACTAGACCTATAATAGAGTACATTATTGTATTTTTTGCTGCCGTGACACTATTTGCATTGCCACCTGATGTAGTATACCTGATGCCTCCGTAAATAAGCATAATAACGCTTACTGCACCAATAATAAATAGTAAAATATTTACTACATTTTTAAAGACCTCGCCAGCTAAATCTTGTGGGACGTCGTCTCCTTGACTACTACTTACTCCACCACTTAATGTCATTTCGGTCGCTCTAACTACATTAACATTATTAATCTGTAAAGCAGCTGATACGCCCAATGCCATTATGGGTATTATTAACAGGCTTGATAAAATTTGTTTTAATCTTGTTGACATTTATATCTTATTCCTTTCGTTACTATTATTTATAACAGATACAATCTCATAAATCAATTATTTTATATTGGTTACAACAAAGTTTACAATTGCATAAGCTAGAATTGATATAACTAATCCTACAATAGAATATATGACAGTATTTTTTGCTGCCGTGACACTATTTGTATTGCCACCTGATGTAGTATACCTGATGCCTCCGTAAATAAGCATAATAACGCTTACTGCACCAATAATAAAGAACATTATATTGGTTACATTCTTTATTACAACATTAGCGTCTGTTGGTGTTGAAGTACCTGCAGAAGTAGCATTCATTCCACTTGTTATTTCGCTATTAATTGCACCTGCTATTTCAGTATTTCCTGTTTGATATATTATAGACACGCCAAAAACCATAACTGCGACCATTAATGTACTAATAAGAATACTTTTTAATTTATTTGACATTTTTTCATCCTTTTCTTTTTAAATAGTATATCATCCTATTCGGGTGACTACAAAATTAACAATAGCGTAAGCTAAAATAGCTACAACAAGCCCCACAATAGAATATATTAATGAATTTTTTGCTGCCGTAACACCTGCTGGATTTCCCGCAGAGGTCGTATATCTAATACCTGAGTATATAATCATCACAACAGCTATAGCACCAATAATAAAGAACATTACGTTTGTTATTTGTTTAATAATTGCGCCTAAGTCATCTTTAGGGCTTGCCGAGGCACAAACACTTGAAGATCCTCCAGTTGGACAGTTATCCGATAGAACAATTGCATTTACAGGATTGTTCAAATAAATCATAGAACCAATTACCATAACCATTGTACCCAGTGAATTTAATACTATTTTTTTCATTTTTTTAACCTACCTTTACTTAAAAAATCCTAAAATCACATTTGTTATAGTGAATGCAATTATTATTACTACTAAACCTGTTACAGAATAAATTAACGAAGAACGTGCCTTTTGCAACCCCGAAGGGTTACCTCCAGAGGTTATAAAACGAATACCTGCAATAATAATCATAATAACCGCCACCGCTCCAGCTATCCAATATACTATAGATAACACACTACTAAGTACTTCTGCAGCTTCTAATTTATAGATTCCATCTACTGCGGCAGTCCCAGCTGGAATTATCTCAAATAATTTATTAATTATTCCTATAGATGCTATAGATATTATAAGGCCTATAGATGCACTCATAATCAAATTAAGGCCTTTTGCGGCTTTATCTGGGGAACCATTAGCAGTTAAATAGCTAAATCCACCATATAAAATATATCCCGCCGTAACTATTCCTATTACCCTTAACGCTATTTCTATAACATTTAGTACTATCTTCCAAATAAATGGACCAATATCGTCACTATTACCTGTAAATTCTACAACACAATTTCCATTACTGTCTATTTTTGTGACTCCTCTATACCACGCAGGGAAGCCAAAGAAATGCTGACTTCCAGCACAAGAACCTCCTGACCCACCTGCAGGTGAAGTAGTAATAGCGCTTACAGACTGTTGGTTTGCTATAGGCAGTAAAAAAGTAAAGAAAAGACTAGATATTATTAGTAATACTATTGTTTTTGGCTTTATCATAGTCCAATTCCTCCTGGTAAAATAAAATTTAGAAGTGCCCACATTAAAGCATAGGTTACAATTCCAATAACAATATTTGTCATTATAGTCATAGACTTTTTTCTTGTTTCTGGATTAGCACCAGATGAAGTATATAAAAAGGAAGCATATATTAGACCACCTAGTGCGGCTACCATTATTCCACCTGTTAAGATATTTATGGCAACTCTTAATATTTGCCATACAGCAGAATCTTTAACATTTGCTGTACTTCCTCCATCGTTAGCGCAAGAAATAATAGAAGTTTCTATTCCTCCGCAACTATTCTGGGCATTTACAAAAGTACCAATAAACGCCACAGACACCAAAGACAGTAAGAATATACTTGATAGAATGAGCAAGATTTTTTTCATTTTTTTATTTTTCTACCTTATTCATACAACAAGAATACAATATATTCTTGATTAGAACAAGAAAATTTTAAACTTTAACTTCGTAAAGAAAAGCGTATCCATTAATGATATAATAATTATATGGCTATTTATAAAGTGCCACAAGATGTCGAGGCGGAAGATAAATTACTCGGCCCTTTTACTTTTAGACAATTCATATATTTACTAATTGTCGCTGCTATGGGTTTTTTAGCTTTTGTTTTATGGCAAATATTGCCAATTTTAGCTATTATTCCAGCACCTATCATTTTATTTTTTGCTGCTCTTGCGTTACCACTTCGTAAAGATCAACCTATGGAGACTTATTTAGCTGCGATTATTTCATTTTATGTAAAACCTCGTAAGAGACTTTGGGATCCAGACGGGGTTGAGTCTAGAGTAGAAATATCCGCTCCTAAAGTTGTAGAAGTAAGCTTATCTAAAGACTTATCTGAAGATGAGGCAGAAAGAAGATTTTCTTATTTGGCTCAAATAGTAGATTCAAAAGGATGGGCTACCAGAGGAGCAATGTCTTCGCATGGTCCTGAGATTTCCAATGGCTTAAACCCTGACATATATTTTGAGGCCAATAGTTCAATTGATATTTTATCAGACGAATACTCTATTGGACAAAGCATCGACCAAAGGCTTGAACAGTCTGCTATTCAGCGTAAACAAGATGTATTAAAAAATATACAATCACCCACACAATATCCTGCAATTACCGAACAACCAGTAGATAAACTAGTTTACCCAAATATTCAGGATAATTACACAGTTCCTGCTCTTGAAACACCATTAATTAACACAGTTGAAAAACCAATAGGCAATGTCGTTATAAATCCATTTCCTACAATGAATCAAGCTGTTCTATCACCAACGTCAACCACACAAACTTCAATTGATATAAATAAGACTATCGTAAAAGAAGTAGAAACAGAAAATAAGGATATCCAAAATACCATTTCAGCTGATATAATAGAACTTGCAACAAATGCACCAGAAGATTTTTCAATTGCAACTTTAGCTAGTCAAGCAAAAAGGATTTCAGAAGAGAAAAATAATCTTGGTGAAGATGAAGTAATAATATCTTTAAGATAGGTGGGAAATTTATAAACGTGCCTCCAAATCAACAAATACCTAACCAACAGTTTCCAAACCAACAACTGGAAGCTGGTTCTAATAATATCACTCAAAATATCCCTGATGCTCCAAAAAATCCTAATTCAACTCAAAATACTTTGCTTCTTTCTGAGATAAGAGAAAATATGGTTATTATGACAGACGGCACATTTCGCGCCGTAATAGCTTGTCAACCAATAAATTTTGATCTAATGAGTCCAACCGAAAAAGAGGCGATAGAATATGGCTACCAAAATTTCCTTAATTCCTTGACTCATCCAATACAAATTCTTGCAAGATCACAACGGGTAGATATAGGACCATATTTAGATAAATTAATAAACATTCGCAATAATAATGATAATATGCTCTTGAATTTACTTATGGACGATTATATAAACTTTGTAGATATATTGTCACAACAAGCCAACATTATGGATAAATCATTTTTTATTGTAGTACCATACTTTCCATTAGGAGAGCTTAATACTCCGTTAGATCAAGGTAAAGGCTTCTTTAATACTCTATTTTCAAAAGCACCACCATCGGTTGTTAAAATTGACAGTCAAACTTACGAAAGAGCAAAAACTGAAATCGGTAACCGTGTAGATAGTATCATGAATGGTTTACACCACGTTGGTGTAAAAAGCGTACCTCTAAATACAAAAGAGTTAGGCGAATTATATTATAATTTCTATAACCCCGACACGGCTTTACGCGAACCACTAGGAAATTTCAATGAAGCGGCTTCTACGTACGTAAGAAAGGAAGTTATTATTAATCCGTCTGAAACAATACCATCCACAAATCAAATCAATGGGGGGATAAATGGCTAGAAAAAAGAAAAAAAATGCAACTGATATTGCGGGAGATCAGCTTGCTCAGGAGCAGGCTAGAACGGAAGAAATTTTTCTTAAAGGTGTTACAACCTTACGAGATTTAATTGCTCCAAGTAGTATTGAAATTCATTCTTCATATTTTAGATTAGGCACAAAATATGGACGCACACTTTACGTTTTTGGATATCCTCGTTCAATATACACAGGATGGATTAGTTCATTAGTTAATATAGATGAAGTAATAGATATAAGTTTATATATTTATCCAGTCGAAAGCCAGGTAATTTTAAATAATTTACGTAAAAAAGTTACGCAACTTGAAGCTTCTATGGCAATAAATGCAGAAAAAGGACAGGTAAGAGATCCTGCCCTTGAGGCGGCCATAGGGGATGCCGAAGAACTTCGTGACCAAATTCAACTTGGTGCAGAAAAATTCTTTCGCTTTGGTTTTTATGTCACAATGTACGCAGATTCTTTAGACGAATTAAATTTTGTACAGAATAAAATTGAAACTTTATTTGGACAACAAATGCTATTTAGTAAGGTTGCTACTTCTCAACAAGAACAAGGACTTAATAGTACGTTGCCACAAATGGCTGATCAGCTGCAAATTCGCCGAAATATGAATACGGGCGCAGTTAGTACGAGTTTTCCTTTTACTAGTGCCGACCTTACAGATAATAAAGGTGTTCTTTACGGTGTAAATAAACATAATAATGGTTTAGTAATTTTCGATCGTTTTTCTAGTCTTGAAAATGCAAATATGGTAGTTTTTGCTAAATCTGGTGCTGGTAAATCTTTTACAGTTAAACTTGAAGCTTTAAGAAGTATGATGATGGGCATAGAAGTTCTAATTATCGACCCAGAGAATGAATATCAAAAATTAGCAGAAGCTGCAGGTGGTAGCTATATCAGACTTAGTTTAAATTCTAATGCTCGAATTAATCCTTTTGATTTACCGAAAGTTATAGATAGTGAGGATGCAGATAATGCATTACGTGCCAACTTAGTAACTTTACACGGTTTATTTAAACTTATGCTTGGTACGTCCGGCTCTACAGCAGATGGGGGAATTGGTTCTACTCTAACCGCTGCCGAATCTGCAGATCTTGACCAGGCTCTAATAGACACCTACGCTCGTGTTGGTATAACGAACGACCCATTAACACATCAATCTCAGCCACCAACAATTGTAGATCTTTATGACACATTATTGCATATGGGAGGAAATGGACCTCAGCTTGCACAACGTATTCGCAAATATACAACGGGTACTTTTGCGGGTATTTTTAGCCAACAGTCTAATATAGATATAAATAATCAAATGGTCGTATTTAATGTTCGCGATCTAGAAGATGATTTACGTCCTGTTGCTATGTACATTGTTCTTAGTCATATTTGGAATATTACACGTTCTCAGCAAAAAAGACGAATGCTTATCGTAGACGAGGCTTGGCAGCTTCTTAAATATGAAGATTCAGCTTCTTTCTTATCTAGTTTAGCTAAACGTGCCCGTAAATATAATCTTGGGTTGACAACCATTACGCAGGATGTGGAAGATTTCATGAGTAGTCGACTAGGAAGAACGATTGTATTCAACAGCTCAATGCAATTGCTTCTTAAACAGTCCACAAGTGCCATAGATGTTCTAGCGGATGTATTTAAACTTACTCAAGAAGAAAAAAGGCTCTTAGCAAGTTTTCCAGTTGGTCACGGATTACTTTTTGCTGGACAAAATCATGTTCACATAGGTATAGAAGCCAGTGACACCGAAAAAATGCTCATTACAACTAATCCTAATGATAAAACCGATATACAAGATCTGTCTATGCAAAATGGAGCCAACAGTTATATCAATCCAGGTTAATCTTCGTAGCTTTTAATCTTTCTGGTGTATGGGCGCTGGTTATTATTATTTGGCAGTCCAAAGCCATATCAGACAGACTTAACTGCCTACTGTAATCTAACTCACTAAAAACATCATCCAATAAAATTAATGGGTTTTCTAAAGTAATGTTTTTTGTAATTTCTAGTTCTGACATTTTTAGCGCAAGTATAAGCGTGCGAGCTTCGCCACGAGAAACAATTTTACTGGCTAAACCATTATTGTATTCAAAAATTATATCGTGTCTATGAGGGCCAACAGATGTATTTTTCAATAATTTATCGCGTTCAAAATTATTATTTAATTGTTTTATAAAGTTAGTCTCGGTAAAATCGTTTTCGTTATGAGAGTAGCCAAGCTTAACTTTTATATCTTCATTAGATATCTGTTTATAAACAATATTTAAAGTTTCATTTAATAATTTAATATATTCATTTCTTGTTTTAACAATTTTTGAACCGTAATCACTTATCATTACATTCCAGGCAAAAAGATCATCATTAGTTATATATTCTTTTTGAAGAAGGGAATTTCTTTGTTTTATCGCTTTTTCGTAACGTGACAAAACGACTGAGTAATTTTTATCTAACTGAGAAATAAATCGATCTAAAAATTGTCTACGTCTAGAAGGGGAGCCGTGAATTAGCCTTAAATCATCGGGCTCGAACAAGATTATTGGTTTTTTATGATTCTGTGGCAATCGGTAGTAAATTTTTTCATCTATTTCAAATTGTTTTCTTTTTGCATTTTTTGTATTGTCAAATTTAACAGTAATATTTTCGTCATCTGTTAAAATATCAATTCGCCACCAACTACTATTATTATTTAGAATTTCTTTATCGCTGCCTTTAAAAGAGCTTCCCCTAAAAGCGATATAAATTGCCTCTAGAAGGGAAGTCTTGCCCGAACCATTATTTCCAGTTATAACTGTAGTATTATTTGTGAAATTTACAGAAATATCTGCGTGCGAGCGTATATTTTTAACCTTTAGCTGGTTAATTTTTGTCATGTTTAACTCTTTAGAGGCATTATTATATGGTAATAATCTACATCTTTTCCTACGGCATGAATTAAGGAAGGACTCATTTTTCCATCAAACCCGAATGAAACTTCTTCACAGTCAATAACATTAAGCGCCTCTGTTAAATATCTTGAATTTAAAGTAATTTCTCCCTCACCTGTAATTGCAGCTTCAACTTTAGAGGTATTCTCACCAAGCTCTGATGCAATAGAATGAATTGAAATTGCGTCATCTTTAAGACTAATATTTAGGCTTCCACCGGAATCGCGAGAGAAAAGTCCTGATATTTTTACAATTCTTGAAAAATCTGACTTCTTTACAATAGCGCTATTTGCACTGGTTGCAGGAATTAGTTGTCTGTAATCAGGGTAGTTTCCATCTATTAGGTTGCTTATTATTTCGGTGTTATCTATTCTAAATCTAACCTGCATTTCATCAAATAAAATATCTACATTTTCACTGTCATCGCTTAAAACTCTAAGCACTTCCTGTAGGGTAGAAGAAGGGATAATTGCCGATACCTGGCTTTTTGTTTTAACTAAACGTCGCTCGGCTAAACGATAGCCATCGGTTCCAGCAAGATACAGCATACCTTCCACAGAATGCCAAAAAACACCTGTTAAAACTGGGCGAGCCATGTCGTTACTCGTTGCTACAATTGTTTGATTAACGGCTTGTTTAAAATCGTTAACAGATATATTATATTGAACCGATGCATCTTCGTTAATAGTTGGCAGCTCTGGGAATTCGTCGGCTATAACACCATTTATAATGGACTTATAAGATCCACTTTGTATATGCAAATTATCTTTTACGACTTTAAATTCAATCGTGTCATTTGGCAAATTACCCACGAATTCGGCGACAAGCTTAGCTGGAATTGTAATTGCCCCCGGTTTTGTAATTTTTGCTCCAATATATTCAGTTATTGCAATTTCTAAATTTGTAGCGGCAATTAATAGCCTGTTTCCATCTGTTCTTAATAATATATTACTTAAAATAGGTAATTGAGTTTTTCCGTTAGCAACTCTTCCAACAGCATTTAAGGCTTTTGACAAATTTTCTTGTGTAACTGTTAATTCCATTGTTATTGTTCCTTTCTTTTTTATAAATTAATCGTCTTAATAATAGGGGGTGTGGAAAGTGGGTAAAAAATGTGTTCAACAGGTAGGATCTTTGGTTTTACGGTGTGGAAAAGGTGGATTACAAACAGTGGATTAATTTGTGGAAAGTAGTGAGTTTTGCACCTTCTTGCTGTTCTTGGCATCAACTTTCTAAAATATGTGGAAAATGATTCACAAGTTATACATATATTATTGCACATGTTATGCACAGCTTTTAATGTCTTCATATTAGTTATAAAGCCTTTCTCGTATTGAAGAAACTTGCTCGCGAATAAGAAAATCATATTTTATAGATTTTTCTATCTTTTCAATTGAGTGAATAGCTGTTGTATGATCTTTCCGTCCAAGTTCGGAAGCAATTTTTGGGAAGCTCATGTGAAGTTCGCTTCGTAGTAAGTACATGGCAATTTGTCGAGGTTGAACGATATGCTTGTCTCGTTTGGCGCTGCACATTTCTTCGGCATTAAGTTGAAAGAACTTTGCAGTTTTGTCTACAACCTGTTTGGCAGTTAAATGCTGCGGCCTAGATTGTCGAACATTATTCACTAAACCTTCGGCCATTTCTATAGTTGGCTCAACGTTGGACATTTCTGCTGTTGCAAGTAGCTTATTCAAAACACCTTCTAACTCACGAACATTAGTTTTAACAGTGTTAGCTAAAAATTCAGCAATTTTTGGATCGAGATCTACATTAGATAAGCCAGCTTTTGAACTTAAAATTGCGCAACGCGTTTCAAAATCTGGCATTTGAATATCTATTGTCATACCCATTTCAAAACGACTCCTTAGCCTTTCAGTCAAAGTAGGAATACTGCTAGGTGGTTTGTCGCTACTAATAATAACTTGTTTATTATTCTGATGAAGATGATTAAATGTATGGAAAAAAGCTTCTTGAGTTTTTTCTTTACCGGCAATAAATTGCATATCGTCAACAATTAATACATCAACATTGCGATATTTATCGGAAAACCCCTTTGTTTTATAGCGGATATGCTTAAGAAATTCATCTACAAAAGTTTCAGAACTAATATAAAGAACTCTTGCTTTTGGATTATTTGAAACAATTTCGTTACCAATAGCTTGCATTAAGTGGGTCTTTCCAAGACCAACGCCTCCATAAAGATATAACGGATTGTATTTAATTCCAGGCTTTTCCGCAACGGCTTGACTGGCTGTGTAGGCTAAATCGTTGCTCGATCCTACTATAAAATTATTAAATAAATAGCGTGGGTTCAAACTGGAATCATTAACATTTTCATTAGAAGGGGTGGATGGCGCGACTATATCACTGGATGAAACATCACTAATTTTTTTAGTGGTTTCTCGGCTGACAGTTTTTGCATTTCTTGTTGAATTTTCAACTATGTATTTAATATTGTTTGTTTCTACGCCGTTTTTAGAAAGAAGTTCTTTAATAACATGGTTTAGCTTGCTTTCTAATTGTTTTTTTACGAAAACATTATTTACGCTAATTATAACTTCATTTTCGTCGTAAGAAATTAATTTAGTGGGTTTAAACCAGGTGGCAAAGGCTGCTTCAGAGACGGTAACTTCAAGCTCGCCCAATACACTTTGCCATAATATACTATTCACACCAAATCTCCCCTGAAGATAGTTAAATTATATTTTAATTGCTAATATTATTGTAACGAAAAAAATAGTTTTCCACAACCACAGCCACAAAACTAAAAAAGGGTAGCATTAGAGAAGAAGTTTTCCACAAGTAACTTTTATATCTGTTGCACTTGTGGATAAATGACATCGTATTGTGGAAGGAATTATGTAGAAGGCTATAAAATAGACATAAATTCAAGAAAAGTTTTTGGCTAGACTATTGCAAAAAACTACTAAATAAAGTATAATTTACCAATATGCCAAAGAGAACACATCAACCACACAAGAGGCACCGAGCAAAAACTCATGGTTTTAGGGCTCGTATTTCGTCTAAAGCTGGCCGTTCAGTCTTGAAACGCCGACGCAATAAAGGGCGTGAAAAAGTCTCTATTTAATTAAAAACACCTCCAATAAGGAGGTTTTTTAAATACTAAGAGTGGAAGATGTTATAATATATTAAACAATGATTGAAAAGAAATTTAGATTTCATGGACATGGAAGCTTAGGCTATTTGTATCGCAACGGAGCGGTAGTTTATTTAAAGCCATTTACATTTAAATATGTAAAAAACAAATTTCGTAAAAATCCACGGATTGCGGTTGTTGTTAGTAAAAAAGTTTTAAAAAGTGCAGTTGGGCGCAATCGAATTAGGCGTCGCATTTACGAGCATATTCGTCCACTTCTGGAAAAAATGAATGGAAACTATGATATTGCTATTATAGTAACTTCTTCAGAAGTAATGAATATAGAATCTAAAGAACTAACAGCTTATTTAAAACAGGCAATGGTGGAAACAGAAATTTACAAGTGATATAATAAAGGGAATAATTATGTTTGATACATTTATAGTAGAGCCAATTTTTAACCTGTTGATATTTATTTACAGTATTATACCCGGAAGCGATTTTGGCGTTTCGTTAATTTTATTTACAATTTTAATAAGAATCGCGCTTTATCCTTTGCTCAAAAAACAGTTACATCAGGTTAAATTAACAAAAAGCATGCAACCCGAGCTAGAAAGAATTAAGCGCGAAAGCAATGGTAATAAGCAAATTGAAGGTGTTAAAACAATGGAGCTTTATAAAAAGCTTGGAATAAACCCATTTTTGTCTATAGGTATTTTATTAATACAGTTACCAATTTTTATTGCGTTATTTAGAGTTGTAAGAATCTTTATAGATAATCGTGATCAAATTGGCGAATACACTTACGGCTTCTTACAAAACATGCCAGTTATAAAACGTGTCATTGAAAACCCAGACGATTTTAATCAGATGCTTTTTGGTTTTGTAGATATGACAAAGCATGCAATTACAAATAATCCGTTTGTAATTAACTGGGCAATTTTTGTGCTTGTTATTATTTCTGCTATTACCCAATACATTATGTCTAAACAAACTTCGCCAACTACAAATAAAAGTAAAAAAGTTAGCGAAATAATGAAAGAAGCGGCCGAAGGTAAAGAAGCAAATCAGTCTGAAATGAATGCCGCCGTTTCACAAACAATGATTAAATACATGCCAATAATGATGTTCTTTATAATGTTAAGCTTTCCGGCAGCGCTGGCATTATACTATACAACTTCAAACGTAGTGGCAGTTATTCAGCAACATTTCTTACTAAAAAAGGGTGAAGAAGAAATTGAAAAGGCAGTAGATAATTTACCAAACGGCAAAAAAGTCGGTGGTGGTGGCAAAAAAGCAACCGCTAAAGCTCGGGAGAAGCAGGCTCGTGAAGCCAAACTTGTAGAATCGTCAAACAAAAAGTCCGATGGTGGGGTGCACATAACTCGCATTAATGCGAAAGACGATAGAAAAAATAAGAAGAGGAAGTAAATATGAATAGGGAAGAATCAATTAGGTTCGCAGAGAAATATTTAGAAGATTTGCTATCATTTTTTGGTGAAAATTTAACAGTTTCATCTACTACAAACGACGATTACATAGAATTGTCGGTCCCGTCAAATCCACACAACAGTCTATTAATTGGACGAAATGCAGAAACTTTGCGTAGTTTTCAATATATGATTTCTACAGTTTTGCGCAATAAAAACGCAGAGCTAACAAGGGTAAATGTAGACATCGCCGATTACAAAAAACAACGCGCTGACAAATTAGCCGAGCAAGTTCACGAGTGGATTGCAGAAATACGAAAAACTGGCAACACTAAAATTTTAAGTTTAAACCCAGCCGATCGTCGAATTGTTCATAATATTGCAAGCGAATATTCCGATATTCACACTTTTTCATCGGGCGAGGGAAGAGACCGTAAAATCACCATTGCGCAACAAAGCTCGTAGTCTAAAAATATTTCTTCAGCAATGAAGTGTAACTATTTTTTAGATTGCAAAACTTCATTATAAACTGCTAAAGTTTCTTTGGCAGTTTTTTTCCAGGAATATTTTTTAACCTGCTCTTGACCAAAAGCCACTAATCGGCGCTGAAGACTTTTATTAGACAGCACTTCATTTATGGCACGCGCGATATCATTTACAGAGGTGGGATTGAAATAGTGGGCGGCTTTGCCATAAACTTCTGGTAAGCAAGTGGCGTCGCTACTAATAACTGGGGCTTTGTAGTTCATAGCTTCTAACGCGGGCAAGCCAAATCCTTCATTTAAAG
>JAGOZV010000011.1 GCA_018064165.1 Candidatus Saccharimonadota bacterium | reverse complement strand
TATTTTCTTTCTGTAAAATATTTGTCATATCTTGCAGTAGTAAATCTATGGCGTCGCGAGTTATGATTGTTGGCTTTTCGTACGTTGCAATAAATTCGCTAAAAAGTAACCCTGTTTCGCTGTTTTTGCTGCTGTCGCCAATAAATAAAACTGTTGTTGCCCAGCCTCCAATCGCTTTAAGCTCTACTTCGGCCATATTATTAAATGATCCGGCTACATTATTTGGAGCAAATGAAATATCAGAAATATCTTTTGGCATTAATGGTTTTAGTACTTCTGGCATAAGCAGTTTTGCTTCGCCAGCCCCGTAAGATAAAGCTGTTTGATAGCTGTTGGCGACAGCCGAAAATCCAAGTTTATTTCCGCCAATTACCGCTAAATGTCCGGCCATTTGTTTTTGCTGCGGTTTATTCCATTCTATTTCTGGGAAAAGTTTTTCGTTATTAACCTGTTTTTTCCAGTATGGGTAATCCATTTATTTAACCTCTTTAATTATTATAGAAACGGGACAATGATCGGAGCCAAGAATGTTTGGATGGATTGCTGCTGTTTTTAAATTGTTCGCGACGCTATTGCTTATTAGCCAATAATCTATCCGCCAACCAACATTTCTTTCGCGAGATTTTGCAAAATGCGACCACCAACTGTAGGCATTGGTTTCAGTCGGGTGCAATTTTCTGAAAGTGTCGGTAACGCCCGCACTTAATAGCTTGGCAAAGCCTTCTCGCTCTTCGTTAGTGAAACCATGCTTGCCTTTATTAGCTTTTGGATTTGCTAGGTCAATTTCTTCGTGGGCAACATTAAAATCCCCAGAAGCAAAAACTGGTTTTATTTTTTCTAGCTCAGAAATATGCTCTTTAAAAGCTGGGTCCCACGCCTCGTATCGCAGAGCAAGACGCGATAAGTCGGGCTTGCTATTTGGTGTGTAAACCGAAACTACCCAAAAATTTTCATACTCGGCCGTAATTAGTCTTCCCTCTTTTGTGGTGTCTCCGTATGAGTCTATTAAAAGTGAATGATACTTTTGTTGTACTTTTTCAGTAAAGCCACTAAAGGTTGAAATAGGTTTTAGCTTGGTTAAAATTGCTGTACCACTGTAACCTGGCCGTTCAGACGACGCCCAATATTGATGATAATTTTTTATTTCTGGAATAGAATTAATTGATTCCGATAAACGAGTTTCTTGTAAACAAATAATATCTGGGTCTTCTGATGATAAAAAATTATTAAATGAACCACGTTTTAAGTTGGCTCTTATTCCATTCACGTTCCACGAATAAAGTTTTAAATCCATTTAATTTTTAAAAACCTCCACATTTAAAAATCTCCACGACTAAAAACCGCCTCGTTTTTGATCTCTTTTTTGGTCGCGTTCTTTTATGGATTGGCGTTTGTCGTATTGCTTTTTACCTTTTCCGGGTGCAATAACTAATTTGATAAAACGACCACCAACAAGCATTTTTGTTGGTAAAATTGTCATGCCATTGTCTTTTTCAGTTTGAAGTTTTTCAATTTGCCTGCGATTTAACAAAAGTTTTCGAGCAGAAGTGTCGACTGTTTTTGCATTGCCCACACCCTTTTCGTTATGAGCAAGACTAAAACTGGCGTTATTTAGCCAAACCTCGCCATTTCTAATTGTAACGAAAGAGCCTTTCAGCTGGACCAACCTGTCGCGGGCGGCCCGAACTTCTGGGCCAGTTAAAGCAATGCCGGCAATAATTTCTTCACCCAAAAAATAATCAAAACTTACGCGCCTATTAAGAATAGACGTTTCTTTTTTGGCTTTAGCTTTTTTGACTTTTGACATATTTCTATTATACATCAGTTAAGCGAGACATCGCTTCTATAAGTTCCGTGGCAGATTTGTCCCAATCAAACTTTTGAATATGCTTCTGCCCTTTTTTAACTAAGGATTTCCTTTTTCTATCATTGTCTAACGATTCTATTTGCTTGGCGAAGCTTTTTGCATCATTAAAATATAATGCACCATTGCCGCCAACTTCTTTAAAAATATCCATGTCACTTACTACTGCAGGAATACCCATTTTTATAGCTTCTATTAAGGGCAAACCAAAGCCTTCGCTTTTGCTGGCGCTAACCATTACTGCGTTATCTGCTAAAATATCGGCATACTTTTCATCGCTCACCCCGCCATGAAAAACAACATTTTTATTTTTTGGAATTAATTGTCGAAGTTGTTGTTTTCTTTTTGGGCTAATACGACTTAATAAATGCAGTGTGTAATCGTTAGGAAGGTAATTTAATCCGTTTATTAAAAGTTCTACATTTTTATAAGGCATAAAAGAACCCATGTAAATTAAATTACGCGGCTTTTTGTTAAGATCTACTTTTTTGGTGGTCAATTCCGCTAAATTCTCTGGCGCATTAGCAATTACTATAATAGGTCGTTTTGTCATTTTGACTTTTTCAAACTGTTTCTTAACGGTTTGGCTAACTGTAGCTACAATGTCGGCACTGTTAAGTGCCATCCTGCCGGGAACGTAAGTTAAATGATAAAGACGCCAGCCAATTCTAATAAGTGCGTTAAATTGCGTTGGTGGTTTGCGATGTTGGTAATAAATTAAATCGTGTAAAGTTAAAATAAGTTTGAATTTACGCCCTGCCGTTCCCATGGTGTGCATTGGTGAAAAAACAACATCTGGTTTGTATTTGTTCAAAATTAAGCTTGTAAAAGGCTCTGCTGCTGAAGTTTGCTTGTGAATTAAAATATAGTTGGCATTTTTGGGTAACAGCTTAAGCTGAGACTTGTCCCAAATCAAAAACGTAACATTTATTTGTTTACTTAAGGCATTTCCTAGCTCAGCGGTATATCTGCTTATGCCGTTATGAAAATCTGGCTCGATATAACGAGCGTCAAAGAATATCTTCATTAAAATATGATACAATGATATTTATGAAAATAGCAATGGCGGCCGATTTATATTGGCCTACAATAAACGGCGTAGCAACGGCTGCGCGCACGCTTGCTCAGGGATTAGCCGAGCGAGGCCACGAAGTTATGGTAATGGCGCCAAGCCAATCTACCAAGCCAGAAATAGAAATGGATGGCAAAGTTAAAATTGTTAGAATGAGGTCTGTTTCGTTTTCGTTTTATCAAAACTTTAAAATTTCACTTACGCCTATGCTAGAGGTTAAAAAAGCTCTGGACGATTTTGGCCCAGATGTAATTCATATAGAAATGCTTTTATTGATTAGTCAATCTGCAATGCGTTATGGGCAAAAATATAACATACCATTGGTTGCTACAAATCATGCTATGCCAGAAAATCTTATGGATAATTTGCGTCTTTTGTCGCACGTATCGCGTCCTATTAACTTTGTGGTTAGAATGTCTGCTGCTCGTTTTTACGAAAAGGCCGATATAATTACTATGCCAACGCAGTCGGCTATAGACGGTTTTTCTGAAGCCAGCAAGGTAAAAAAACCACTAATGCCAATTTCAAACGGGATTAATTTGAGTGAATACGAGCAAGGTAAGGCAAATAAAGAACTTTATGAAAAATTTGGCATACCAAAAAACAAGCCTATAGTCGGCCATCTTGGGCGTTTAGATGCCGAAAAACACCTATCAGTTTTAATTGAAGCCTTTTCAATTGTTGCACAAGACAATAAAGATGCATATTTGGTTGTGGTCGGCGATGGTACCGACGCTAAGTATCTAAAAGAATATGCTCATGCCTATCATATTTCAGATAGGGTGATTTTTACTGGTCGTGTTGAAGACGAAGATAAAATTAATTTACATAAAGTCTTTGATTTGTATGCAATTACTTCTCCTGTAGAGCTACAAAGTATTGCCACACTTGAATCTATGGCTTCAGGTAATCCAGTGGTAGCTGTAGATGCAATGGCGTTAGGCGAGCTTTGTCAGAATGAACGCAACGGCTTCTTGGTAGAGCAAGATAATCCCGAGCAAATGGCCGAGGCTATTAACAAAATTTTAAATGACTCAAAACTAAAGAAAAGCTTTTCGGAAGAAAGTTTAAAAATTGCCAATGAGCATTCTTTAGACACCACCCTAGACAAATACGAAAAAATTTATTTCGACTTAGTTAACGATAAATAATTGTTAATTAATTTACTAACTTCTTTGGGTGTTTCATAATGCGTTAAATGCCCTACCCCATTTATTATTTCAAAAGTCGCATTTTTAAATAACTTTTTTAATTCAAGTTGTTTTTTTAAAGGTGCAATATCGTCTTTATCGCCAACGATAATTAGTGTTTCATTGTTAATGTTGGGAGCAAATTCTTTAACGCTATTTTTAGAAGATGCTTCGTAAGATTCAATTAACGATTGGATATTTTTGTAATCACTAAAATGTTCTAGGTGCGCGTTATTTATATATTTTCTGTTGCTGCGTGTTCGATTCTTTATCATGAATTCGCTAGCAATTAAGGTTGTCATTTTAGATGAAAACCATTTAGACGCTAGTTTGCTAGGAAGTTTTTCGCCAATTTTGTAGTAGCCATTGCCGAAAAAATCTGCTATATTTTTTGCTTCGCTAACGGGCGCAGGAATTGGGTTTAGTAGTATTAATTTACCAATTTTATTTTGATTTTTTTCTGCAAAACCGGACACAATTATGCTGCCGAACGAATGTCCAAGTAAATGCGGCTTTTGCTTTTTTGGGGTTTTGTCTAAAAAGCCCATTTCTTGAAAAAAATCTTCAAGCCAATCGACATAATTAGTAAGAAAATAGTTTTTAAGTTCACCACTTTGACCAAACCCTGGCAAGTCTGGCACAATAACTTTGTAGTTGTTTAACTCTTTAGCAATAAGCTCTAGGCCATGATGAGTGCCACGATAACCATGAATAAGAATAATGGTTTTGGGCGCTTGCTCGTTGCCATAAACCCAATAAGCAGTGCTGGAATTTGTAATTTTTTTCATTATATTATTAACTATAACGTATTTTAAGGTAAAATGGTTAATGCTATGCCAATTTTAGACGTAAATATTTCTGAAAAATCTTTTGGTCCAAAAAACCTAATGTCTAGTATTAGATTTAGCATTAATTCTGGTGAAAAAGTTGGGCTAGTTGGACGAAATGGCGTGGGCAAATCTACTCTATTTAATATTCTTAGTGGTATAGACAAAGATTATAACGGTCAGGTAATTTACCAAAATGGTACGGTGGTGGCTACAACAAATCAAGAGCATCATGCTGGACATGGCCAGACTGTCTTAAATTATATTTTATCTGGTTTGCCAGAATATGCGGAGCTTAAGCATATTTTAGATACATACCCGGAAACTATGGGCGATAATATTCGCAAAATTACAAAATATTCAGACGCTTTAGAGCGTTTTAATCAAAAAGGCTTTTATTTAGTAGAGGGAGAAATTGAGAACGAATTAGATAGTTTTCAACTTGAAAATGTTTTAAATAGAGATTTTGCAAGTCTTTCAGGTGGTGAAAAGCGAATGGTTGAAATTTTAAAGGTTATGGCGGCTAAATCGGACATTGCTTTAATAGACGAGCCAACCAATCACATGGATTATGTTGCGAAAGAGCGATTTATAAAATGGTTAAAAGAGTTCGCCGGTGCTTGTATTGTTGTAACCCACGATCGTGATGTTTTGGAAAATGTTGATCGCATTATTGAAATTAAAGATCAAAAAACTGTTATTTATAATGGTAACTATAAAGATTACTTAAAACAAAATACTGTAGCTACCAGTGTTGGCATGACAGATTTTGAGCTAACGAAAAAACGTTTAACGAACTTACGAGCCAAGGCAACCGATTACCAGCGATTGAAAGAAAAATCTCGCAATCCAAGTACTATTAAAAAATTTAAACGGCTAGAAAATGAAGCACGTGCAGAAATTCTAGAACTTGAAGAAAAAGAAAAGCCAACTTTTTGGATTGATAAGGAAAGCGGAGCTGGTTTAGATTATAAATCTGCGCAAAGATATGAGAAATACAAAACTAAAAATGTTCGTATAAATGTAAAAAATGACGAAAGTAGAACGAAGCATATTTTAGTAAAAGCACGCAATTTGAGTTTAGGTTATAGCGATAAAGTTTTATTTATGGATTTAAATATGGACTTGCCCGAAGGTTCGGTTGTGCGCCTTAAGGGGCGTAATGGTACCGGTAAAACTACTTTTATAAAATCTATTTTGGGTCTAGAAACTAACATTATTCGTTACGATGGCGAGTTAGAAGTTTTTAAGCACACTAAAATTGGTGTTTACGAACAAGAAGTGTCGCCAGATTACTTTAATTTAACACTAGAGTCGGCACTAGAACGAACATATCTAGATCAGAACTTATCTATTTCTGATCAAAAAATTAGAGCTTTGGCTAGCGATTATCTGTTTACTTTAGAGGATTTGAACGTTCCCGTAAATAGGCTGTCGGGCGGACAAAAAGCTCGTTTACAAATTATAAAAATGCTAGCAACCAATCCCACGATGCTTATTTTAGATGAACCAACAAACCACTTAGACCTTCCAAGTATTGAAGAAATAGAAAGTGCATTAAAGAAATATACAGGTGCTATATTATATGTAAGCCATGATAATTATTTTGCCAATAAATTGGGTGGTGAAGAAATAGATTTAAACAAGCTTTCTACTTGGTAGCTTGTTTTGGCTATTTTACTAATTTGTGGAGATGTTAGCTACTTTTAAAGCTTCTTGAATTTTAGGACGGTCAAAGCCGTGGACGATGGTGCCGTTAATGTCTGTAACTGGCACTCCCCTGAATCCTTCACCGACTTTTTCAAGTAATTCTGCCTTATTGGCTGGATCTACTTCTATGTCTTTACTGGTGTATTGTACTCCAAGGCTGTCTAACCATTCTTTTTCTGTTTTACAAAACGCGCACCACGGAGTGCTGTATATAATAACTTTTCCCATATTCCCTCCAATTTATATTATAGTATGATTATACATTATTATCTATAGTAGTGACTTTACGTGATATAATTTAATTATGCATAAGAACAATTTACAGTGCATATCTATGGGCTTAACGAGTAAAGGTTTCGTGTTACCAACGGTCCTAATCGTTTCATTAATTATGATATCTGCGCTTACGCTTACTTTAAATGTGGTTTGGAGTGGTCGCCAATCGCTGAAGCAACAATTTGATACTCAAAATGCTCGTAACGCTGCTATTTCTGGTATTAACATTGCCGACGGTTGCAGATACGGAAATGACATAATAATATCAGATACTATTACAGCTTCAAGCTCTCCTTCTTATGGCACCAAAGATTGTGGCAGAACCGCCGCCACAGCTTCCGTTAACCCCTTCTTGCTTAAGCCCGAGTATGGCTCGGCTGTTAGCTCTTTCGGCTTTTCTGCGAATTTCATTAAAGACAGCAGCGGCGCCCCAGTTTTGATTACTGCAACTGGTGGTAATAAAGGCACTTCTTCTGGCGGTTTTAGTAAACAGGCGCGACCGACCATAGCGGCTAACAGTGTTTATACCCCCCCACCTCCTCTCAATCCTAACATCCAATCTATAACCAAAGCAACCTGCCCAACCACCCGCACTATGGCTGTAGATGCTAGAGACAAGCATACCTATTGGATCCAAAAACGAGCTGATGGCAACTGCTGGATGCTAACCAACCTCGCCTACGCCGGTGGAACCAGCAATGGTGGCACCAACACCTACAGTGATGTCATAAACCAAGGTACTGGTACTCCCGGCACACCCGGCACCTTAAACAATGGCTCAGAAGACACAACACGCACCTTCACACTAGCCAAGTACTACATACACTCAGCTGCCAACCCAACCATAGACCCAACCCCACCATCTACAGACAACACAGGCGGCGGTTCAGGTGCAGGACGCCAATACGGCTACTACTACAACTACTGTGCTGCTATGGGTGGTCAAGACACTGCAGCTTGTGCTAATGCTACTACACCAGCCCCAATCCCTACTACTAACATCTGCCCAGCTGGCTGGAGACTACCAACTGGAGGCACCGGCGGCGAATTTGAAGGCTTAAACACTGCCATAAACGGAGGACTACTCACCACAGACGCTGGACTACTAACAAACGGCCTATTTCAGCGTAGCGGCTACTGGTACAATGGTTTCAGCAATCAGGGTAGCTACGGCTACTACTGGTCTAGCTCTCAGTACTCCAGCACCAGCGCTCGCAGCCTCGTCTTCAACAGTACCCTCGTCTACCCAGCATACTACTACTACAAGTACAACGGGTTCGCGGTGCGTTGCGTTGCTCTATAAGAGCTGGTCTTCTTAGCTCTGCCCCCCTAGATTTGTCTGAATAAAGCTGAAGCGCCTTAAGGTCAGGCTAACTGAGCCCGTATGGGCACACCGCAGATCAGAGAGTTGCTCAATATTTTTTATTAGTTAAATACCAGCCCAAATCAATGTCTTGATATGTTTCAAGCGTTAAACTTGTATTTAGTAACATTAATTCATCGGCGGCTTTTTCGGCGGCCTGCTTGGTGTTGTAGCGAGTTTTTTTGGTGCTAGGTTTAGCATAAACCTTACGAATTATCTTGTTTTTTGGGTTTCTTCGTGGCACTGCTAATTTCCTCCTTCTTGATTTAAAAAATCGTTAACAATTTCACATGCTTCAGCGGTGCTTTTAGATTGCATTAATTCGTTTCGTAGCCCAGAAGCGCCTGGAAAATCCTTTATGTAAATTTTGAAAAATCTTTTCAAAGGGTCGTACTTGCGAGGGCCATTCGCTAGGGAAGCTTCGTCGTGTAATTTTAAGTGTAAAAAGAATAATTCCAAAAGCTCTTTTTTTGTAGGCTTGTTTGTTTGTTCAGAAAAAGCAAACGGATTTTCAAAAATACCGCGACCAATCATAATGCCGTCAACATGATATTTTTGGTAAAGCTCCATGCCATGTTGATGATTTTTAATATCGCCGTTAATTGTAATTAGTGTTTGAGGTGCAATTTCGTTACGCATTTTTATGATTTCGGGAATTATTTCATAATGCGCTGGCACTTTGCTCATTTCTTTCCTAGAGCGTAAATGAATAGTTAGGTTTGTTATGTCTTGTTGAAGTAGATGAGTCAGCCACGGTTGCCACTCATCGGCGCGGATATTGCCCAGTCTTGTTTTAACGCTGACGGGAAGGCCGCATTGCTTAGTAGCGGCAATGATTTCTGCGCTTAATTCGTTATTGTGTATAAGCCCACTGCCACTTCCCTGCCTTACAACGGCTTTGTCTGGACAGCCCATATTTATATCAATTCCCGAAAAACCCATTTTGGCTAAATCTTTTGCCATTAAACTGAAGTTTTCGGGTTTGTTTCCCCAAATTTGCGCGATTATTGGCCGTTCATCGTTAGTGAATAATAGTCTACTTTTAGTGCTATGTCTGCCCTTCTCGCTGGCATAACCGTCGGTACTAACAAATTCGGTAAAGAAAATGTCTGGGGCAGTTGCTTGTTTTACTACATGACGAAAAACTGTATCTGTAACAGCTTCCATTGGCGCTAAGATAAATATTGGTTTTTTAGTTTGTGTTTTCCATGGGTTCTTCATAATACAATTTCTTAAAAAGTTAGACGGCAGAGATATCCTGTTTTTTCGCTCACCTATTGGTGGGCGCCGTCTGATGATTAGCTAACTGAGTTAGCGATTCTTATCGCGCTCTAATGCGCTACGAGCTGAATCGCCCCAACTGCCAGCCTGCTTGGCTCCCTGTTCAAGCATGTCTATTTCGTGCTTGCTCAGGGGTGTAGACCTATTTGGGTCTGTAGCCTTTTTGTGATCATCGTTTGACCATGCCATTTTCATCACCTCCTAATAAGGTGTAGACGTAGAATATCTCTGCAAGGTGCGAATTAAGGTTTCGACAAGTGCAGAAATCTTGAATTGCTTAATTATAATAATAATAAATTACGAATTTGTCAAGTCTTTTTCAAATTCTAGAATGCCGTTTATATCTTCTTGGTAGTTAGATGTGTCTGGCAATGACAAATCAACAATATGATGATAAACAGATTTTATTAATTTTTTAAAATTATTGTATTCTTCATCGCTAAATTCTGCAGACAGCGTGTGAATATTGCCGTCGTCATCGGGTTCAACAAATGAAAGCAAGCAATTTTTAATTTTATATGTATTGTAATCGCGAGAATTTTCTACCAATAAATAGTAAAACATTAATTGTTGTTTATATTTATGAAGTTTAATTTTTTCATAAGCACTTTTGCCTTTCCAGCTGACAGAGGGCTTGCCAGTTTTATAATCGGTAATTGAAATTGTTTTGTCGTTTTTATTTATTTCAATAACATCTAATTTACCTGTTAGTAATGAATCGTCGTACAGTACTTGTTGCGAAGAAAAATCAAATTCTGGCATTTGATTGGTGGTAAATTTGGCGTGCTCGGAAGACAAGAATGCATTTAATGCCTTGACTCCACGATCTAAATATATTGGCAAATCTTCTTTTGGAAGGTGCTTATTTTTTAAATCTGTTTCAAAATCGGCAATTACGTCTTCCGTTGGTTTGTGACGATTATTTTTACTATAATAAATGTGAGCTAGCTGCAAAGCTTTATGAATAGCCGAACCGTAAGCGGCGTTTGCAGATTGCGACTGTGGAAAATGCAAAAGATTTTGCATAAGAAAATTTTGTGGTCCACCGCTTGTCACGTCTATAAAGTTGTTTAACGAAGTGGCCGTTAATTTATAATTATTAAGTGTTGAGCTTAATAAATCTTTTAAATACTGATTAGGAATAGTTATGCGAGCCGACCAACTTGTTTGAAGCTGGTTAGCAAGTTCTTCTAAATTGTTTGATGGCTCTTTTTGATTAACTGACCATTCGTGTCCCTCAAGAAAACTTGTGCGTAATGTAGTTTTATTTTTGTCATTTAAATTGCTATGACTAATTGTAAGAGTGTTTTTGGCACGAGTTGCAGCAACATAAAACAAACGGATCCTTTCGTCTAAATTGTCGCCTACAGGATTTAAATAAATATTTTCAGGAAACTTAAACGAACTGTTATTATTTCTGACTGCACTTCCCCATTTATCATCAACTGCATTAAATATAAATACGTGATCAAACTCTAGGCCTTTTGATTTATGGGCTGTCATTAAGTTAACTGATTTATCTTTTATTGTAGAAATATTTTGCGCGATAGAAATTACTTCGCCGGTACTACGGTTCAGCTCAAGAAAATCGGTAAAATTTTTTAGGGTTGGGTTTTCTTCTTCATTTAAATATTCGCGTAATTTAGTACGCACGGCGCTAAGTGCATTAAGGTGTAGTAAATAATTTGCTGGATTTTCCTTCAAAACCTTAGAAGAGAAGAAATAATTGTAAAATGGCGAGACGTATGATTCGCCGGGACCTTCTTCGTTAGGGGTGCTATTACCAATGAGCGTGTCTAAGGCTTGCTCTATAGGGAGGTTGAAAATATTGGCGGCTGTTTCAATGAACCACTGATATATATTTTCTGTTTCAGGAATTGTTTTTAGGGTTTCAAGCCAAAAAGTACGATTTCTATATGACCTTACGCTTATTTCCCAGATTGTTTCAGCAGATAAGCCCCACGATTTGTGTGACAATATCTCGGGCAGTAAAGCTTGCGCTTCCTCTAGCTTTTGCTGGTTTAACAGTGCAAAAAGTATCGCCATTTTTTCAAGCATTATTATAGATTCTAGATCTAAAGCGTTGTCGCTTTTTTCGTATGCTACAGGAATATTTTGTTTACTAAAAAAAGGCAAGATTTCAAGTAGCTCAGAGTGTCTTCTTGCTAGAACAGCGATTTCGTTTGGCTCTACGCCTTCTTTTATTAATTTTTCAACCGAGTTTACAATAGCTTGACGCTCGCTGTTGGCATTTTCGTAAACATTTATTGTGGCGTGAGTTTCGGACGATTTTGTGTGTGATGTAAGTTGCTTGTTAAGGTCGGAGTAGGTATTTTCAAGACGGTCTTCGCCCTTGGTGATAATTTTTCTTGCTTGATCTAAAATTTCTTGAGTTGAGCGGTAATTATCTTTTAAAACGATGCGTTTAGTTTTTGGATACTTATTTAAAAATGTAGTAATGTTACTACTATCTGCTCCTTGGAAGCCGTAAATAGCTTGATCATCGTCGCCAACTATAAAAATATTTGGCAAATCGTTATTGATTTCGTTGTGTATGAGTTGATATATAATTTGCATTTGAGCCTGGTTGGTATCTTGAAATTCGTCTATTAGAATATACTGATATCGCTCTTGCAAATTGAAAAGCAACTCTTTATTGTTTTTTAGCGAGGCTAAAGTCATTAAAATCATATCGTCGTAATCGTAAAGACCCGCATGATTCATGGCATCTACATATTGTTCGTACACCTGTTTTATGGCTTTTAATTCAATTTGCTTCTTGCGAGTTTTTAGCACTTGCCT
>JAGOZV010000058.1 GCA_018064165.1 Candidatus Saccharimonadota bacterium | reverse complement strand
GTTGGTGATAGCGTAAAAGCAATAAATATAGCCGAATCATCAACAATTTGGATATGGCTAGTGGCTGGTGTTGTTCTAGCGGCGGCTTCTGCATATATTGTTTGGGAGTGGCGTTACGAGATCAAAAAATTATTTAAAAATCCTGAAAGTTCAACAAAATCAAAGAAAACAAAAAAGGGTAAAAAAGTGAATAAAACAAGAGAACATAAAAATGATCTATAATAGAAATATACATGCGAATAATTGGAATAGACCCAGGAACAGGAATTTTAGGCTTTGGCGTAGTAGATGTAATTTCTCCAACTAACGCAAAGTTAGTAACAGCTGGGGTAATAACCACCCCTGCTAATACTCCACTTGAGGATAGACTAGCGGAAATATATGAAGGATTAACTGATATTATTAAAGAAACGAGTCCAAACCACATGTCGATTGAAAAGCTATATTTTGCCCAAAATGTTACAACAGCCATAAGTGTTGCTCATGCTAGGGGGGTGGCAATGTTAACGGGGAAGCAGGCGAACCTAACTATATATGAATATACGCCTCTTCAAATAAAACAAACTATTACAGGGTATGGCCGTGCAAATAAAAAACAAATGCAAGAGATGGTTCGAGTTAGGCTTGGGCTTCAAGAAGTGCCGAAGCCAGACGATTGTGCAGATGCGTTAGCAGCGGCGTTAACTCATCAGCTAATGACACGTGTTTATAAGTGATATAATAAAAATATGATAGCTCACATTTCTGGTATTGTTTCTGAAAAAATGGTTAACTCGGTAATTGTTGACGTTAACGGGGTCGGTTATGAAATTAAAATTGCTTCCGGTGATTACGACAGAGCTAATTTAGATAAATCTATTAAATACTACACGTATCACCATATTCGCGAGCAGTCGCAAGAGCTTTTTGGCTTTTCTAGTTTGGCCGCAAAAAGACTTTTTGAATTATTAATTACGGTACAGGGGGTTGGGCCAAAAGCGGCCTTAGCCATTTTAAGTTTAGACGATATAGAAATTGTTAGAAATGCGATTGCTAATGCCGACAACAAGTACATTTCTTTAGCAAGTGGTGTTGGAAAAAAGACTGCAGAAAGAGTTGTGGTAGACTTATCTGATAAGGTCGGTCTTCCAAGCGCAATTGGTACAATTAAAGAAGTTCAAACAGAATTAAATGTTAATGATGAAGCATTAGATGCTCTCGTTGCACTAGGCTATACGCTGAACGATGCATCGATGGCTTTGTCAGATGTAGACGCGAAGCTTCCAACTGCTAAACGCGTAACTTTGGCATTGCAAAAAAGAAATTCTTAATTTAAATTTATTTTTTATTAATCGTCAGGAGCAATCATCTCTTTAATCACATTTTAAAGTGATATAATAAGTGTATGGCGATTGAGAGAATTGTAGACCCAAGCCTAAATAATAGAGGAGATGATGGCGCTGCTGACGAGCAGATTATTGAAGTTACGTTGCGTCCAACAAATTTTAATGAATATATAGGCCAGTCGCGACTTAAGAAAAACCTACAATTATCAATCGATGCTGCAAGAAAACGCAAAGAACCAATAGATCACGTGCTTTTATATGGGCCACCAGGGTTAGGAAAAACAACCATGGCTTCTGTAATTGCCAATGAAACTGGCAAAAATATCCGTATTACTTCTGGGCCTGCTGTAGAGAAAGCAGCCGATCTTGCAAGTATTCTAACTAGCTTGTCCGACGGAGATATTTTATTTATAGACGAAATTCATCGACTTGGAAGAAATGTGGAAGAGATATTATATAGTGCAATGGAGGATTTCAAGCTAGATATAGTTATTGGAAAAGGGCCGGCCGCCCATAGTGTTCGTTTAGATTTGCCAAAATTTACAATTATTGGGGCAACTACAAGAACTGGTTCACTGGCGGCGCCACTGCGCGATCGTTTTGGTCATATTCATCGGTTAGAGTTTTATTCAACAAATGAAATTGGTCAAATAATTAACAGAACAGCTAAAATTTTAGATAGCCCAATTCAAGATGACGCCATAGATATGCTGTCGACTCGAGTTCGCTTAACACCACGAATAGCTAACAGGTTATTGAAGCGAGTGCGAGATTTTGCAGATGTTAACGGAGACGGAATTATAGATAGACCTACGGCAGAAAAAGCTTTAGAGCTTTTAGAGATTGACAACATGGGCCTAGACCCTGGCGATCGAAACCTTCTTACGCAAATGTTTGATAATTATGGAGAGAATACAGTAGGCTTGAACACAATAGCTGCACTAACTGGCGACGAGTCTACAACTATTGAAGATTTTTACGAACCATACCTTCTTCAAATAGGTTTTATTGAAAGAACCCCAAGAGGCAGAAGGCTAACGAAAAAAGCGATTAATCATCTGAAAACTAATTAAGGGAGGTGCAAAATGGAGCCAGAAAAACAAAACGCACATGTGCATGTAGCCCGCTCAATTGAGCCAGAAAAACAGCAAATAAGTGAAGCTACTAAGATCAAACATGAACGATCAATGCGCGTCTATCCAGAGTTAAACCTTAGTCATGGTGAGTATGTTATTATGTGTATACTAAAACACAAAATATCCTTAGTTTTACCGTTGGGTGCTAGTTTATTGGCTTTAACAATTATATTAACAGCTATATTGAATATGGATATAACCATAAGTATATTAACGGACTTAGGGACAGGAGAACCCAAGTCGGGTGATTTGTATGTGATATTTGGTTGGGCGATTGCGTTAATTTTAGTTATTATGTACTCGTCTTACTATGTTTACACTCACAACCGTTTTATTTTAACTAACGAAAGTATAATTCAGGAAATTCAACATGGACTACTTAGTCGTAACGAACAAACTGTTAGTTTAGCGAACATTGAAGACGCAAGCTATACGCAAAGGGGCTTGATTCAACAAATGTTTAATTATGGTTCGCTACGTTTAAGCACAGAGGGCGACGAAACGACCTATCGATTTAACTATGTTTATGACCCAAGAGAAAAAGTGGGCATTTTAAATAATGCCGTAGAAGCTTTTAAAAATGGTCGCCCAATTGATGCAGACTAAGGGTGTTTTAAACTAATTCCGACTTTTCTTAACGAAAGAATCTTCCTTCTCTAATTCCGCGCGTAAAGTGTATGAAGCGCATTTATCGTCAGTGCAGTTTGTTGGCTCGTAGCGGTATTCGCTACCTTCTTCGCTAATTAAAACGCCATTTCTGTCTTTTAGGATAGATTCAGGAACAGAAGGGAGGGTTTCGGTGTTGATTTTAGATGGATAGAAGCCATTATCCTTATGATAAACTTCTTCTAGCGTATAATATATGGAATTGATTGCGGTTTTTCTGGTTTCGTCACGATTTTTAGTTTGAAGATTATTAAACTGGATGAAAAATAAGATCGCAACAACTATGAAAATAACTGAAACGGCGATAATTTCAATAACTGTAAAACCTGAATGTAAATTCTTTTTATTCATACATCTATTGTAGCAAATTTATGCAAATTAAGGTATAATTGGAGTATAAATTAAGGAGAGGGAATATGGTTAAAAAGACCGCAAAGACCGAAGTGACAGAAAATACCAAACCAGCTACAAACGACGCACGTTTGAAAGCTTTAGGCTTAGCACAAGAGCAAATTAATAAGCAGTTTGGCGACGGCGCAATAAGAAGATTAGGGGACACGCAAACAATAGATGTTGAGTTACTTTCTTCTGGAGCTTTAGGAATAGATCTAGTTCTTGGTGGAGGTTATCCAAAAGGGCGTATTATTGAAATTTTTGGGCCAGAATCCTCTGGTAAAACCACATTAGCGCTTCATGCAATTGCTGAAAATCAGAAAACTGGTGGAACGGCAGCTTTTATTGACGCAGA
>JAGOZV010000057.1 GCA_018064165.1 Candidatus Saccharimonadota bacterium | reverse complement strand
CGCCTTCGGCATTAATAATATTACTGCGACGTTCTCGCTCTGCTTCCGCTTGTTTCGCCATAGCGCGTTTCATATCTGACGGTAGCTCAATATTCTGAATTTTAACGGCTTCAACATCAATTCCCCACTGATCGGTTTGGCTATCTACGATATCTTTTATTTGTTGACTAATTACCTCACGTTTTGAAAGTAAATCATCAAGCTCAAAATTACCCGTAACATCGCGAAGAGCTGCCTGCGCAAACTGACTGGTTGCATAAACGTAGTTAGTAGTTTCAAGAACTGCCTTTGGCGCATCTACTACACGAAAATAAACAATCGCATCTACACCTGCAGTTACGTTATCTTTAGTGATAATTTCTTGCTTCGACACGTCTATAGGAGTGGAGCGAATATCCACCATAATAATACGTTGTATAACTGGCACCACAAAACGTAGCCCCGGTTCACGTATACCACTAAACTTACCTAGCGTTAACACAACACCTCTTTGGTATTGATCTACCACCTTTATGCTTGCTATTGCAATTACTATCGCTACTATTAAAAGTATCGCTATCAAGACTCCCATCATTCCTCCTTTGGTTGTATCTTTATTCTAGCATATAATAGGTGTATGCAGCGAGTGCCATTAGCCGAAAGAATGCGACCAAAAACTCTTGCCGATGTAGTTGGGCAAGAAGATCTTATTGGTGATGGGAAAATTTTAACAAATATTGTTGCCAATCAAGAGCCGGTTAACATGGTTTTTTGGGGGCCACCTGGAACTGGCAAAACTACCCTTGCGCGCATTGTGGCGAACGAATTCAAGGCCGATTTTATTGAGATATCGGCTGTTACAAGTGGCAAAAAAGACGTTCAAAAAGTTATAGAAATCGCTAAACAAAATTGGAATTTAAAAATTCGGACGGTTTTGTTTGTAGATGAAATTCATCGTTTTAATAAGGCCCAGCAAGATGCATTTTTGCCTCATGTTGAAAGCGGTTTGATTACTTTAATTGGCGCAACCACTGAAAATCCGAGTTTCGAAATAATTTCCCCTCTTTTGTCCCGAAGTCGGGTTTTGGTTCTTAATTATTTGACTAAAGAACAAATTAAAGAAATTATAAAAAATGCTCTTAAAAAAGAATCTCCAAAAACAAAAATTACTACTAAAGCTTTAAATTACTTAGCAGAGCTTTCGGGTGGTGATGCGCGTTCTGCTTTGGGCAATTTAGAGATGGCTTTAGGAATAAATACACAAAATCTTACGCCCGAAATTATAACAACAGCGGCACAACGCGTTATTCCCGGATACGATAAAAAAGGCGATGCTCACTATGATGTTATTTCTGCGTTCATAAAAAGTATGCGTGGTAGCGACGTAGAGGCTACATTATATTATTTGCAAAGAATGATTCAGGCTGGCGAAGACCCAAAATTTATTGCACGTAGAATGGTTATTTTTGCTAGCGAAGACATTGGTTTGGCCGGTAATGGCGCGCTTGGGCTAGCGTTAAATGCGTTCGATGCCGTAGACAGAATTGGCATGCCTGAATCTAGTTATATTTTATTCCATGTGGCTACAGCACTGGCTCGTTCTAAAAAATCTCGCGAAACCACCAACCATATGCAAAAAGTTCAAGAGCTAGCACGTCGCTACCCCAATCTACCGGTTCCGCTGCATATTAGAAATGGCAGCACGAAATTAATGCGAGATTTAAATTATGGCAAAGATTATAAATGGGAAAAAGGCTTTAAGCATCCATATGGTAATTTGCCCGATGAGATTAAAGATTTTAAACTAAACGATTAGCGCTTTATCAAACTATTTAACAAGCTATTTAAATAGCGTTCTTTGCCGCTCGTTTTCGAACATTTGAATCTAGATGACGCTTGCGCAAACGCAAATTTTTTGGCGTAACTTCTAGAAGTTCCTCGTCATTCAAAAAATCTATGGCTTGCTCTAAGCTCATCTCTGTAAATGGCGTTAACTGTACAGTTCCATCCGAAGATTTAGAACGCATATTTGTTAAGTGCTTTGCCTTGCACACGTTAATTTCTAGATCTTCTTGTCGATTGTATAGGCCAATTATCATCCCAGCATAAACTTCTACTCCTGGCCCAACAAATAATTCCCCACGAGATTCAGCAGCTTCCAATGCATATGGCGTGGTTGTGCCTGCCTCAAAAGCGATTAATGCACCTCCACGAGTATTGTTTATTTTTGCCCCCAAAGGAGTGTAAGAGCTAAACAAGCTGTTCATTATTACCGTACCTTTGGTAGATGTCAGTAAAATGTTTCGTAATCCAATTAAAGCTCGTGTGGTAATTTTGTATACTTGCAATATTGCCCCAGTAGATGTAGTTTCTTGCTTAATTAGCTCGGCATGTCGTTGACCTAGTTCTTGGCTAATTGCGCCCACGAATTCTGCAGGTGTTTCTATGGTTAATTCTTCAACTGGTTCTTTTTTTATACCATCTTCTTCAATTAAAACAACCTGAGGACGCCCCACTTCCAATTCGAACCCTTCACGCCTTAAAGCTTCTATTAATACAGAAAGATGCAGTTCCCCGCGGCCAGAAACAATAAAACCAATTCCCTCTTCTTTAACACGTAAGGCAACATTTGTTTCTAGCTCTTGCATTAAACGGTCACCGATTTGGCGGCTGGTTGTAAATTCGCCTTCTCGCCCCTTCATTGGGCTAGTATTTGGGCCCATATACATGCTTAAAGTTGGTGCTTCTAGCTGCAAAACCGGCAGTGCGTCAGGCTCTTCGGGATCGGCAATAGTATCACCAATATGAGCGCCCGCTACACCAGTTAGCGCAACTATATCACCTGCGCCTGCTTCGTTTACTTCTTCTTTTTCTAAACCGCGATAAACAAAAATTTTGTCAACTTTAGACTTCACTAGTTCTGTCTCGTTTTTTATTAGCACAACTTGCATATTTTTAGTTACTTTACCACGATTTATTCGGCCAATTGCATATTTTCCTAAGAAAGAATCGTATTGCAAAGATGTTACAAGCAGCTGTAATTTTCCTTCTACATTTACTTGTGGCGCAGGAATATCGTTAATTATGGCTTCAAAAACTGGTGTTAAATCGGCGTTTTCGCTAGCATTTTCAGGTAACGCTACCCATGCCTTGCCGTCTCGTCCAACAGAATAATAAGTTTTGTATTTCAGTTGTTCTTCGTCTACGGCTAATTCTAAAAATAAATCGGCAATTTCGTCTTCAACCTCTTGAATACGAGCAAAAGGTTTGTCTATTTTGTTAATCACCACAACCGGCTTCAAGCCTAACTCTAGCGCTTTCGTTAAAACAAATTTAGTTTGAGGCATAGGACCTTCTGCAGCGTCTACCACTAAGATTACGCCGTCGGCCATATTTAATGTTCGCTCCACTTCTCCTGAAAAATCGGCGTGGCCTGGTGTGTCTATAATATTAATTTTATAATCTTTATAATAAACGGCCGTCTGTTTGGCGGTAATGGTTATGCCGCGTTCACTTTCCTGATCACCACTGTCCATAATAAGCGTTTGCCCCATTTCGGACTGATTTTCGCGAAAAGTATTACTTTGCTTCAATAAACCATCAACCATGGTTGTTTTACCGTGGTCAACATGGGCAATAATTGCTATATTACGAATTTTCTCTGGTTCTCTCATAAATGTCTTTCCAATAAAAAAGCTGGGTGAACCAGCTCGTTAATAACCTTATACTGCTTTTATTATACTCTTAATTACATGAAAAAGCAATACCTTATTGTGTTTACAGTAATCAACAGAAACACTTATTTGAATTGACTTAGCTGTAAATTGTGATATAATTAAGATATTCAACTTTTCCATAAAGTTGTCGCTCTCACCAGATAGGAAAATACAATGTTGAAAAATTTTTTGCGAAGTCTTCTTGGCTTGATTCCCTTC
>JAGOZV010000056.1 GCA_018064165.1 Candidatus Saccharimonadota bacterium | reverse complement strand
AAATACAATAGTGTCATTTTTTACGTCTACTTCAACAATAGATCCCTCTTTAATGTCGCCATTTAAAAGTGATTTTGCAAGTTTATTCTCTAGCTCGTAGCGAATTTCGCGCTTTAACTCTCGGGCTCCATATTCAGGTTTGTAACCATTTCTGGCAAACCATTTTACGGCTTCATCGGTAAAGATTAAGTCTATGTTTTGACCTAAAGCCATTTGCCTAACAGATGCAAGCTGAAGCCTTACGATATTTTCTAGCTCTTCGTTGTTTAACGGCCTAAACACAATTACTTCATCCCAGCGATTAATAAATTCGGGGCGGAAGTGTGAACGAAGAGCAGGGTCTACAACTTCTCGAAGTTCTTTTGTGGTAGCTTCAGGGTTCTTTTCTAGAGTTTCGTTTATTTCGTGTGCACCTAGGTTTGAGGTAGCAATAATTATTGTGTTAGAAAAGTCCACTACGCGACCTTTGCCGTCTGTTAAGCGTCCGTCATCAAGGATTTGTAGTAATATGTTTTGGACATCTGGGTGAGCTTTTTCTAATTCGTCAAACAAAATTACAGAATATGGGCGACGACGAACTTTTTCGGTAAGTTGGCCACCTTCGTCGTAACCGATGTATCCTGGAGGAGAGCCAATTAAACGCGCAATCGCGTGTTTTTCCATGTATTCGCTCATATCAATGCGCACCATAGCGTCTTCGCTACCAAATACCGACCAAGCTAGCCCTTTAGCTAGTTCAGTTTTACCTACACCAGTTGGACCCATGAATATAAACGAAGCAATTGGTCTGTTTTGTTTGCTTAAACCAGCCCTAGAAACACGAACTGCGTCTGACACTGCCTCTACTGCATGTTCTTGGCCAATAACGCGGCCATGAATTTCTTTTTCCATTTCAAGAAGTTTAGCTTTTTCTTCTTGAGTTAACGATTTTACAGGGATGCCTGTTAATGTACTAACGACCGACGCAATGTCATCGCTGTTGACTTCATTGGTAGAAATGCTTCGTTCGCGTCGCCATTTTTCGTTAAGCTTGTTGCGATTCTCTTTTAATTTTTCAAGTTCTGCTTTGATTTTTTTAGCTTCGTCGTATTCTTTACGGTTATGGGCAGAATCGTATTCACGTTGCTTACGATTAATCTCTTCGTCTGCTTCTGAAAGCTCCTGAGAGTATGTATCGCTTTTAACACGAGCTCTAGCAGAGGCTTGGTCTAGAAGGTCAATGGCTTTGTCGGGTAAGAATCGGTTTGTAATATAGCGGCTAGAAAGCTCTACTGCCGAAACAATAGCATCGTCTGTAATTGTTATGCGATGATGGGCTTCGTATTTATCTCGAAGACCGCGCAAAATTTCAATTGCTTGTGACTTCGTAGGTTCTTTAACGAAAACAGGCTGAAAACGTCGCTCTAGGGCAGAGTCTTTTTCTATATATTTTTGATATTCCTTTAAGGTTGTAGCACCAATTAGATTTAAATCGCCTCGGGCAAGAGCAGGTTTAATGGCGTTACTTACGTCCATTGTGCTATCTTCGCCACCACCGCCACCTGCACCAACCGCAGTATGAAGCTCGTCTAAGAAAATTACCAACTCGTTTTTATGTTCTTGAATCTCGTCAAGCACGCCCTTTAATCTTTCTTCAAATTCGCCTTTATACTTTGCGCCTGCCACAAGTGAAACAAGGTTAAGTTCTACAACACGTTTGTCGCGAAGAATATCGGGAACTTTGTTAGAAATAATACGTTGAGCAAGACCTTCGACGATAGCAGTTTTACCAACTCCTGGCTCGCCAATTAGGGCTGGATTATTTTTAGTACGACGAGCCAAAATTTCAATAACGGTTTCAATTTCGGACTGACGGCCAATAACTGGATCTAGTTTTCCGGCAGTTGCCATTTCTGTTAAATCGCGAGAATATTTATCGAGTGTTGGTGTGTTAGATTTTTTATCAACAGCACCGCTTTTTGCCCCTTTTCCAACAACTTTCATTGTTTGCTGACGAAGGGTTTCTGGTTTAATGCCATATTTGCGAAGGATGTCTCCACCCATACCGTCGGTTTCCTCGGCAACACCAATTAACAAATGTTCGGGACCAACATAGCTATGATCCATAGTGTTCGCCGCGTTCATAGCCAATTCAAGAACACTTTTAACACGTGGTGTGATTGTTATTTGGTCGCCACTTATTTTTGTTGGACCATTTTCAACATTAGCTTCAATATAGCCTTTTATGTCTTTTGCTTTAATGCCGGTTTGATCTAAAATATGACTCGCTACATCGTCGTCGGACAATGAATAAAGCAAATCTTCGGTATCTATAGAAGGGTGATTGTGCTGTACGGCAAATTGTCCTGCTCGTTGTAATACTTCTTGTGCTTTATCGCTTAGTAAAGAATTTACATCTCGGGATTCTCGTTGTGAACTATAATTCTCTAAGCTTTCACTGTCAGAAAATAGGCCCGCACTATTAGCACGTTGCATTTCTGCGTAATCTACTCCACAAACATTTAGGCTGGTTTGTCGTCCGTTTCTGGTAAGAAGCACCTGATATTCTGCTGGTCTAATTCTACAAATTTCACATAATTCCATGCTTTTACTCCTTTATTAAAAAAACTCAATTTACATATCCAATTATAGCATAAATCGTGCTATTGTAAAATATAGAGTTTTGTGGTATAATGGTGGTACTTGAGCAGTTTAAGTTTGATCTTTAATTGCACAGGTACCTTGACAATTTGGTCACTTATCATGCAGGAGATACCTGCGTGTAACCTATTTACGGAGGTAGATATGGGAGTTATAGAAGTATTGTATGCAGTTGATCCTGCCTCATCACTCAAGGAGGGTAAGACGGTAATTGTTTTGCTCGGCCCAGAAGAGGATGAGGGGAGAACTGTCGTTGACATGAACGACGAAATTCTCCACCAGCGACTGTTGAGGCTCAAAATCCTCGATGCTGTCTGCTTGAAGCCGAAACGCTACAGCAATGCGTTAGTGGTAAAGAGCAAAACTAATTTTTCGGTCGAAACCGTGAAAAGTTTGGCGCAGCTTTTTTCTCATGTCTTCCAGTGCTGGGTCGTCCTCGTCCCAGATCTGACTCCTGAGATGGTTTCTTCTATCAGCCAAGAGCCCAATGTGGCGAAACTCTGCCCACGACGTAAACGCTGACGTTAACGTCTACTGCAGTGCGCCATTTTGATCCTCCTCGTGAATATTCGCGTAGATATAGTGACCATTTTGTCGTACTGCTTCCATAGATTTTTAGCTATGCTGATGAGCTTTATTGAAAGCGAAAAGACAGTACGGGTAGTATACACAGACCTTTTTAAAAGGTACAATAGGTGTATGGAAATATATATTTTGATTTTATTAGTGGTAACAGTTATCGGACTCCTGATCGGATTAGTCATGATCTCGCAAAAACTACGTGAGCTAAAAAGTTCTAGTGCCGTGGAATTGATGAAGTCCGATGTGACAGAACTTTCGCGCAATATCCAAGGTCTGCAACAATCATTGGGTGAAAAGGTTGAAACCGGCAATCATGCTATGCAGACAAATATGCAAAAGCAGTTGTCCGAGAGCGCCAAGTTGATTAGCGATGTAACCAAACAACTAACAAAGCTAGACGAGACAAATCGTCGTGTGGTAGATGTGGCTGACGAGCTAAAAACTTTACAGACGGTTTTACAAAATCCCAAACAACGGGGAGTTTTTGGAGAATATTATTTAAAGTCGGTATTAGAAAATGTTTTGCCGCCAAATAATTTTCAAATGCAATACAAGTTCAAAAACGGCGATATTGTTGATGCTGTAATATTTTTAGATAAAAACAAAATTCTGCCGATAGACAGTAAGTTTAGTTTAGAAAATTACAATCGTATGATTGCAGCAAAAAATAAAGAGGAAAAAGATCGCCTACTTACAAAAGTTAAAA
>JAGOZV010000055.1 GCA_018064165.1 Candidatus Saccharimonadota bacterium | reverse complement strand
TCAAGATAATAAAACCGACCAAGATTTGCTAGAGGCTATTAAAGAAGCATCTAATCGTAGCCCAGCGGTTTTACGGGTGGTAGTTAACGACATAAATAACACCGAAGAACTTCAAAAATTTACTAAAGAAAATAAAGTTTTACAAAAAAGTATAGATGAAAATAGAGAGCCTTCGTTTGCCGGTAAGCGTCGAGATAGTATTGTTTCAATTGGAAAGGCGGTTACATTTGGACAAAGGGCGGGAATTGCCGCAAGTTTAGTCTTTGTAATAATTTCTTCACTTATCATTTTTAACACCATACGTATGGCAATCTTCAATAGGCGAGAAGAAATTTATATGATGCAGTTAATCGGGGCAGATAAATCTTTTATTAGAGGGCCGTTTATTATTGAAGCTACTCTTTACGGTGTCCTGGCCGCATTAATTGCTAGTGTAATTGGATTTGCTATAATGTTTGGCATAAAAGACACGAAAATATCGGAATATGTCTCAATTACAAATACGCTGCAAGCTACTACTAATTTTTGGCCAATAATAATAATTGGTATGATTCTTTGCGGAATTCTAATAGGGGTGGTTTCGTCATCGTTGGCAACTCGTCGATATTTGAAATTATAAACCATAAAACGGGTGAGGTTTAATAGATAAGCATTGACATTATAGTGTTGCTTATGCTAATATAAATATATTATGAAACTCAAATCCACCACTATAGTTTCTCCTATTAAAATGCGTAAGCTACCGCTTTTAGTAAGTGCAGCTGTGCTATTTTCAGCTGGTTTGGCTGTTTATAGTAATAATAACAACAATAATTTAACTAGTGCGGCGCCGTGTAACACGCGCTCTCAATGTTCTGCTAAAATTAGGGCAGCTCAAGCCGACAAAGATCGTTTTCAGAAAGAAGCCCAAGAGCTACGAGCTCAGGCAGATTCGTTGGGTAGAGATTTAGCTGTTATTAATCTTGAGAAAGAAGCTATTCAGGCTCAAGTCAATTTAAATCAGGCTAAACAAAGCGAGCTAGCTGCTCAAATCGCCGAGAACGAAGAAAAAATCAAATTAAATCGCGACGCTTTGGGCGACACATTAGCTGATATTCAGGTGGGAGAGCAAATCACACCTATTGAAATGATTTTTGGAAGCAAAAATATTAGTGAGTATCTTGATTTGCAAGAATCACGACACTCGGCACGCGAGAATTTAACAGATACCATTGCAGAAATTAAAGAATTGAAAAAACAAGCAGAAGAAGATAAGGCAGAAGTAGATGCAATTCTAGCGGATCAAAAAGTACAGAATTCGCTACTTGCTAACAGACAGGCGGAACAAAATCGTTTAATATCTGAAACTGAAGGTAATGAAGCGAAGTATAATTCTATGGTTAAAAACTTAGAAGCAGCTATTGCCGACAATCAGCGCCAGCTAGACAGTTTGCCAAGGCCGGGCGCAAACTCTGGTATAACAGCGGGAACAACCAGTACAACTGCTTATCCTTATAAAAACGAAACGAATTTTTACGCAGCAGACCCATGGGGTTATTATAAAAGACAGTGTGTTTCTTATGTCGCATGGCATTTAGCGGCCGATAATACTTCCAGAGGAGCTGGTAATACAGGCTTTGCTTACCTTGGTAACGCAAGCAACTGGTGGAATCAGGGGAAGCGTGTAGCCGCTAGCGATGTTCGTCGGGGAGACGTAATTGTTCTTCTAGGAACAAGTATTTACGGTCATGTTATGTATGTTGAAGGCGTAAGTAATGGTATTATTTCATTTACAGACTATAATGGTTATGGGGGCAAGTTATCGCCAGGTGCTGGAACAGTAACGGTTGATAAAGCTACCAGCGGTGGCATAATGAAAACCATTCGTTTTAATTAAATAATTTTATTCATCAGAAAAAGTAGAGGTAGAGTTTTGGAAAATTCAACAGATCCATCATTGCAACAAAGTGCGCAAAATAACGCAGTAGAAAAACCCGAGAAAAAGAAAAAACAATCTGTTGCTTTAGTAACTATTTTTGCTGCAATATTCTCGCTTGGCATAGGATTATTCCTTGGTTATAACGAACGTTATATAGAGGCAGCTATTTCTAATATTATGGGTGAAAAAATGTCAACAGACGAGCTAGACTTGTCTAATGTTCAGTATACGTACCAAAAACTAAAAGCTAATTACGATGGCAAACTAGATGATGAAAAACTAATTCAAGGAGCAAGCCGCGGCTTGGTAGAGGCAGTTGGCGATGAATATACCGTTTTTCTGGATGCTGAAGAAGTAGAGGAATTCAATAATGATATGCAAGGTTCAATTGGCGGTGGCATAGGTGCAGAACTTTACAAAAAAGATAATAATGTAGTAATAGCAAATGTATTGAAAGACACGCCAGCATTAAAAGCTGGGCTTAAAGCCGGTGATATTATTGCATCTGTTAATGATGAAAATGTTCTAGGAGAATCTACCGAAAATGTTGTTAAAAAAATTCGTGGTGAAGTGGGAACAACGGTTAAGCTAAATATAGTGCGCGACGGTAAAGCACAAGAATTCAATGTTACACGACAAATTATTTCTGTACCAAGTGTTAGCTCTGAAGTTAAAGATGACGGAACTTTAGTTCTTAGCGTATCTAGGTTTGACCAAGACACGGCAAAACTCATGCGTCAAGCTGTTCAAGCTCAAAAAGATAAAAATAGCTTAAAAGGCATAGTTGTAGACCTAAGAAATAATGGTGGTGGTTATTTAGAATCAGCTGTAAAGGCAGCGGGAATTTGGCTCAACAACAAAGAGGTTGTAGTGGAAAAAAGAGGTAATGAGGTAGTAGACAAAATATCTACGGGCAACGAGGCTATTGCAAATGGGGTTCCTACAATTATTCTTGCTAACGAAGCAACGGCTTCGGCTAGTGAAATTTTAGCTGGCGCACTACGAGACCACGGTGCTGCTAGAATAGTTGGCGCTAAAACTTACGGCAAGGGTAGCGTTCAAAGCATGTTTAGTCTTCCTGATAATAATCAGCTCAAGGTAACAATCGCAAGGTGGTATACTCCAAAAGGCGTTAATATTAGCAAACAAGGATTGAAGCCTGATGTTGAAATAATACTAGAAAACCAAAAAACTGAAAACGCTAATGACAATCAACTAGACGAAGCGATTAAACTGTTATATGATGGAAGGTAGTATGGATACGAAAAAGAAAATTTTATTAGTAGAAGATGACGAAATGTTGTCACAGGTCTACCGTTCGCGTTTTGAAATAGAAGGGTTTGACGTTAAAGAGGTTTATAATGGCGAAGATGCTCTTTCGGCTGCAATCAGCTTTAAGCCAGATATTATTTTACTAGACGCCATGATGCCACGCATTAGTGGCTTCGACGTTCTAGACATTTTACGAAATACACCCGAAACTGCTAATATAGCAATTATTATGCTAACCGCTTTAAGCCAACCGCGCGACAAAGAGCGTGCAGAGTCCCTAGGGGTTGACGATTATTTGGTGAAATCTCAAGTGGTTATTGGTGACGTTGTTGCAAGGGTTAAAAAACACCTTGGAATTGAAGAATAAACAAAAAACCTCTTTCATTATTTGGCTAATTTATAGACAAATAGATAAGAGGTTTTTTGTTTGTATTTAAAATTTATTTTGCTACAACTGAAACTTGTGTACGCGGCGCAGTTGATCCGGTAAAACGAGATTTTTTAACTTTGTTAAACTCTACTTCGCCGTCTATGGCTGCGTGAATAGTAAAGTTTTTGGATAGATATGTGCCAGGGCCGGCAATTTTTGTAGAACCGGTTTGCCTTACAATAACTTCTCCGGCGTTTACTTTCTGTCCACCAAAACGCTTTACGCCAAGACGTTGACCAGGGCTGTTGTGAATATTTTTGCTAGTTCCGCCAGCTTTAACTTTTGACATAATACTCCTTAATTAATAAAACAATCTAAATAATTTTACCTGATACGAAGCTAAAAGTCAAGGGGGATTACTTATTTTTTCCTCAAAATGTATAAATG
>JAGOZV010000054.1 GCA_018064165.1 Candidatus Saccharimonadota bacterium | reverse complement strand
CGTACATCCATGTCTAGCTTCATTAAATCTTTATTATTCTGTACTTTAGACTTAAGATTTTTTTCTAGTACTGAATCAGCCATCTTAAGCGCTTGATCTCCTTCATAAGATTTTTGGTAAATGTCTTGGTATTTTTCGCTATTTTTATATTTTGCATCAGCAAGTTTTCGATTGTTGTTCGTTCCGTCTTCAATACGCCTTCTTCTGTGGTTAAGATTAATCGCTGCATTTCTTGGCGTAAACCTTCTTGGTTTAATTGGTTCACCTTTCCTGTTTAACCCGGCTAAGCTTTGTTGCCGACGAAATTCGGCATTTCTTTTTGAAAGGTCTTTCGTGCTGTTTGCTAAAGCACCCTTTTGCTTGTTTAAAAGATTAGCGACACTACCTAAGAGTCCGCCGCTTAATTTAAGCACGAAAGGAGATAAGGCTAATGGCACCACTTGCACTACCATTCCTAGTATAACCGTGTTTAAATTTGTTGCATTTTGAATTATTAGTCCACCTGCAAGTTGGGCGCCTCCGAATAATATTGAAATAGCAGGGAAGAATACCAACATTGTCATAAAGGTGCTATACCATTTTTTGTAGAGATTCTCAGTGTTAGGAAGTATTCTTGCAATAAATGCTAGTGGCGCCAAGATAATTAAAATTATAATAAGGGCTTGTCTTGCTGCAAAAATTATTATCACTACTATTGCTGCTAAGATTAAGCCAACAAGAGCGGGAAGTAATAACCACAAAGCGGCTGTAACTGAACCGCCCGTTGCACTAAGAGCTACTGCGCTGCCTGCTATAGCGGCTACTCCTGCAGCAGACCCAGACAAAATAGATTGTGATAGGCTCGCCCAACTACCTAAAGTCTCTTGATTCTCTGTATTAAATGAAAACAGGTCTCCCCTTAGACCCATGAAGAAATCTTGCATAGCATAACCGAGTATATTAGATAAATCTAAGGCTGCTGCAGCAATAATCCAAGATAAATTTACTAATATGGCCCCCACTATAATACTAGGTAGAAGCTTTTTTATGCCGTAGTTGCTTACGCCTACACTGGTAACTTGTGAGTAAATCAAAATTAAAAACACTATAATAAACGCTATATTTGCGATCTGCCTCATGGCGTCCCACGCTTTATAAAGATTGTTGTCGGTGTCTGTTAAATTAAGTGGTTGTACCTCAAGAAATCCGGTAACGACACCAAATAAATGGTCCATTGCGGTTGCAAGCATGTTAGTAGCAGGGCAAATCCACCATCCTACACCTAGTCCAACGTCACAACTAGATTTAGGCTCTTGTTCGGGTAATTCAATCGATGAAGCTGAAGACGGGTTGCTAAAAGTACTAGTGGAAGGATTGTAATCGTATGTCTTCAGGGTCCCATTGCTTGCTGTTGAGGTATCTGTACCAGATGCAAAATAAATTACAGACGCCGTAGGGCCGTCTATGCTAACGTAGTAGAGTGAACCCTGAGGTATTCCCGGGGGATTTTTACCATCGGACGACCCTTTAAGAGAAAAAGTTTGATCGTTATAGGAAATATTATCACCGTCCCAGCTTGCAGGGGCGGCATTAACAGGGATAGAGTTTATGAAGCCTATCCACAAAAAGATTGCCACTAAACTGGCAAAAACAAGCTTAAGGATACGTCGCAAGGTCCCCCCTTGCGAAGTGCTTTCGTTAGAACTCCACATATCTCTTTAATAATAGCATTTTTTATCAATAAAGTCAAGCTTATGTAAAGAGACAAGTTCAATTTAAAAGGTATATAAAACATTATTAAGGTGTATAGCAAAAAATCTTTTTTCACGACCTCTAGTTCGCGTGATTATTGTCAATTTTGGTATTGATTTTGCTTATGATTTATGCTACTATATTGAAGATAAATATTAAAATTTTAAGCGAGGGTAAAATCGTGGTCAAAACAACAAAAATTAAACAATTGTCGGGACGCTTTAGCATACTTGCTGCGGTGGTCGCAGTAACAGTAGCGGGCGGGGTAGCGTTTGCCGCAAACAATCCAAACTTTACGCAAGTAATTAGTGCAGGTACATTGGCAGGAAAAATTTTAGACGCAAGTGGCGTTGAGGTCGCAAGCCCATCAGTAGCACTTAGTGCGAAACAATTTTCATTTGCATGTCAAAGTTCAACAGGTGTATTGAGTCCAGCCGCTCAGCGTCTTTATGTAGAAAACGCAACCACTGGTGGCGGAAACGGTTGGACAATGGCTATTAACGCTGTTGCCCCAGGAACGGGAACATTCGTTAGCGGCTCAAATAACATGGCTTATAATGGCGCAGGTTGTACAGACGGAAGTTACGCCGCTGGCACCGGACAATTAAGTCTAAACACCAGCGCTTCTATAGTAAATACAGACTCAGGTGTTGCCGGTACAGTGTCTAAAGGTGCTGGTGGTGCATTCACAGGTAGTAACGCTGTTACGTTAATGACTGCAACCTCAGCAAATACAATGTGGCGTGGTCATATCACCGATATCGCAGTTACTCAAAAAATTCCACCTGCTCAACCAACTGGTAGCTATTCAATGAACTTTGTAGTAACAACTACAGCTCAATAAAAATTTAAATTTAGGAAAAGTTATTTATTATGATTCGTCCCTCTGTTGTTAAAAGTATATTAGTTAGTCTTGTAATAACGGCTTTAATAACAGTAGGGGCGACTTCTGTTGCTTTAGCTGCAGAAACTGGTGGCGTTGGCGGTCGCCCAACTACACCAGATCCAAACAATTCGCGCACAAAGTCTATTTTCGTATTCTCTATGAACCCCGAGGAAAAAGAGAAAAGCTCGGTTACCATTATGAATACCAGCAACAAAGATCAACTTATAGATGTCTATGCAGTAGATTCAGTACCATCCACTGGCGGTGCTTTTGCTTGTGGTCAAGCTACAGAGGGTTCGGTAGGCGTAGGTAAATGGATTAAATTAGACCAAACACAAGTATCACTGCCTGCTGGCGAGGAAGTAGATATTCCATTTACAATAACTGTGCCAAAAGGTACAGCCGCAGGCGAGCACAATGGCTGTATCGCTATTCAAGAAGTTAACCAAACACCGCAACAGGCTGGCAACGGTATTATGTTATCATTTCGTTCTGGTATTCGTGTAGCTACAACTGTTAAAGGTAACATTAAAAAAGAACTTAAATTTACTGGGCTCAGCACCGAGTCTCAGGGTGAAAAACTTAGTATAATTTCCAAATTGCATAATAATGGTAATGTCTCGTTAGATGCAAATATTAACACGCGAATAAAATCTTTATTCAACACAACAATACGCTCCGCAGGTGGTGAATATCCTGTATTAGCTGGTGGCGAAAGTACTTTTAACTTTGAAGTAGAGCCATTGTATTGGGGTGGTTTTTATTTCGTAGATGCATCCGCTAAATATAATGCAGATGTAAATTCGGGCCTAGGTGAAAAAGGCGAGTCTGCCACCATCTCAGAAAAGAAAATCTTTTTCTCTACACCTCAGCCAGTTGCGTTAGTTATTGAAGCTGTTGTTGCAATTATAGCTGTTGGAGGAATTATTTGGCTCTGTCGTCGTCGTCGTACTTCTAAAAAGTGGAAAAAGCATGGCGTAAGCTATGTTGTAAAAGAAGATGACAACATTCAAAAACTTGCTAAAGAATATAATGTCTCTTGGAAACTTATCGCAAGAGAAAACGACATTAAAGCACCTTATAGCCTAGAGCCTGGTGAAACTATTAAATTGTTAACCACTAACAAAAACTCATCTAAAAAAGCAACAAAAAAAGCTAATTCAAAATCAGAAAAAACCATACGTCGAAAAAATAAAAGTTAGGTTTTTGATGCCGTCGCTTTTTCATAAATCAAAAAATAACGAACGTGCTATCAAACGAAAGTATATATTAACATTAACACCGATTTTCCTGTCAGCGGTGTTAATAAGTAGCGTAGTAACAAGTGTTGCAACAAATTTTATTGCAAAGGCGGCAAACTTCTCTATAAAAACGGGATACTATGTGGGTACTGGCAGCCCTCAAACTATTAGTGGAATAGGTTTTAGCCCAGATTTAATAATAATTGTACCTGACACTGGAGCTCAGGGTGTGTATAAAACAAGTTCAATGCCTGCGAACTATACTAGTTATTTTTCTGCAACCACACCAGATACGAGCACAGCAATTACGTTTAACAGCGACGGCTTTTTATTATCTAA
>JAGOZV010000053.1 GCA_018064165.1 Candidatus Saccharimonadota bacterium | reverse complement strand
GCTTAATTAAATCTTCACACCGTCCATCGTTATCAGCTTTTTCTACACGGTTAACGAATCGCTGTCTAGTTTTCTGATCTTTCAATGCTATCAATAAAGAAAGTGAATCGGGCATCTCTATGCCACAATCCCCACTGTATATACAGCTAGCACAAGCAAATTCTCCGTATTTTTTTGCTTTTTTTCTATTTGAGACTATTCTCTCCTGAATTGAGCCTAGGTCTTCATAGGCATTGGTAACTTTACTATTTATACCGTATGAAGCTTTAGCTCCTACTGCCATTTTATACTGGCCCACGCTTTTTGCGGCGTTTTCTAAAAAACTATTGCGTCGTTTTGACCAATCACTATTTAAAGATGGGGTTTCATCAATAGGGGGGGCGGTTGTTTCGTCGTCAACATGACGGACGTTGCCCTCTTGATCAACGCCATATCCACATTCTTCGTTAATTTCTCTAAACCATACTTCTTTACTCATAATTTCATTATATCATAAAATTACAAAATAAGCAAATATAATCACTGTTTTTACAGAGGTAATTTAAAACCAAAGGTACTACCCTTGCCTTCTTCTGATTTAAAAATTATTTCACCCTTATGACCTACAACAACTTTTTTTGAGAGGAAAAGGCCTACACCAGTACCATCGGGGCGGCGCGTACGTGCATTAGGCGCACGGAAGAATTTGCTGAATAGTTTTTCTTGATCTTCTTTTGGAACGCCGATTCCAGTATCTTTAACTGTAAATTCTGCGAAATTTTTAGACTTTTTAAGTTTTACTTCTATTGTAGAATTTGGCTTTGAGTAATAAATAGCATTGTCTATCATGTTTACCACTACTTGTTGCACCTTTTCTACATCTAAATTAACATCGTTAATTTTATCTATTTTTGCATTAATTTTAATGTCGCTTTGGGCTGCCACAAGTTTTAGCATATTTACTTCCTGTTGAACCAAATCGTCAAAACTAGTTGGCCGTTTTTCTATAGTAAACTTGCCGGTTTGTAAGCGAGATATATTTAAAAAATCATTGATTAATCGGACCATTCGTTCACTAGAAGAAAATGTTTCGTCAAGAGCATTTTTTTGCGCCTCGTTTACTTCACCAAAATCGCCGTCACGAAGCATATCTACGTAGCCCTTAATACTGGTTAACGGCGTGCGCAACTGATGAGACGCGATTGAAAGAAATTCGTCTTTGGTTTTGTCTAACTCTTTTAGCTTTTCATTAGACCTACGAAGTTCGCGCGTTGCATTATCTACTTTTTGCTGCAAGTTTTCGTTTAAATCGCGAATGACCTCAACCGATAGCGAGTTTGAGATTGCAATTACTAGCTCACTAATGATCGACCCTAGCATGCGAATGTCACGCAAATCGTAGTCTCCTGTTCGTTTTTCTCCTAAAAACATATAGCCGATTGATTGATTATTTAATCTCATAGGAATAAGTATTTTAATTTTATTATGTGATAGTATTTTCTTGAAAAGACCTTGATCTAGATTATCTGTTTGTATTATTTCTTCCTGGTTATTAGGCACTAGATCGATAATAGTTTTTATTGCATTTTCAGACAATCGCATAGAATTTTTATTTTTAATATTTAATGGTTTTCTTCCAATAATATAAAAATCTACCGATGAAGCCTTTAATGTACGTGTGATATATTCACTAGCACGATTTATTAACAAGTTTATGTTTGTATTATAAGATAGAATACGACTAAATTCTTTTAGGAATTGCTCTGGATCGTAAGTCTCTCGGTAGAAGATGTCATTTGTTAATTTATCAAACAGATTTTTAATGGGTTGAAATATTATAGCCATAATTAATGCCAACAACACATTTAACGGGCTAATGCTTAAACCGCTAGAAATTTGCCCTCCAAAGACTACCATAGATAGAAAATACGCCATAATAAAGTAAACCGCTGTTAAGGCAGAAAGAGTTAAGACATAAGCCATTGTTCTTACGGCGACCGCTCTTAAATCAAATAGACCATGCTTTATAGTTGCATAGTACAATGCGACCAAAATTAATAATGCGGGAATTTCAGTAAATTTAGTGGTATCGTAAAAACCGGTAGTACTTGGTAAAATTAATCCGAGAATTAGCATGATCGGTGCACCGACAGCGACACTTCCTCCGACTACTCTAATATTTTTTCTGACTAATTTATTACTATTTTGCCAATTTGTTACAATTATCCAAATTACAAAAACTACAAGAAACGACACAGTCAGCGCATAAAACCAACCTAATGGCCCGAATTCTATGCCATACACCGACCCCTCTGCATATACGTTTTCAACCAACAGTGGCGATATAAACAAAATTGATAACAAACTTAGTAGAAACGGGACAACACCTTTTGGCATGATACGTGAATGATTTGCCAGCAATAGAATAAATCGTAACGCAAGCGCCACTAGAATAAAGCCCGACAGAAGTGCGATTCGATTGAATATTAATGCTACTTCATGATTAACTTGAAGTGAGTTTCCTATGTTACTAGATACTACCCAAAATATAAAAGTAAAAGCCACTCCTAAAAAAAGCGCGCTTTCTTTTGTTTTGCCTGTTTTGTTTGCAATAACAAAATAACATAAAAGAATACTAAAAAATATTGAAATTATATTTATTATTGTATACACTAGCATGTTTCTATTATAAACTAGTTGGCTTAATTATTCGCTAAAAGTTTTCATCCTCATAATAGCTCGCCTTAGGCACCTTATTAACCAAATTTAAAACTGCGCCAACAGCTAAGCCAGCCATGAAGTTTACAGGCCCGTGTTGATGTACTTCTTTATTAATTTCATTATATGGATCCATCACCTTCCACCTAGGATACCAGACTGGTTGTTTGCGATTATTTCCCATCACCCCCCTCACTTCTACGCCCTGGAATATATGTTTTTGTGTTTGAACTATTCCTAAAGTTGCAGCAGACGACACGCCTTCTAGTGTTGTACCATTTGGTCCACCCTCTATCATCCCACGAAATGTATCCACATCTCCATAGCTAGGGCAATACGGACTAAGCCTTGGCAAGTTCAGTGGATATTCTTTTATTTCGTTTAATGGTATATTTTTTGGCAATCCATAATAGTGTTCGATCGTTTTATGTGCACGAGATGGATTTGGATCAAAAGAAGTAACAGCACCTCCAAATGCAATATTTAGACCAGTTTGCACAATTAAACCTTTTTCTCTGGCTTTTCTTGCAACAAGCACACTTCTCCACCATTCTTGCACGTCTATTCCGTCAATTATTATTCCATTCGGACCTGCCAGACTTATAATTTCATCGACATTCTCTTCCGTGACTCCTTCGTCATAGTATGTTATATCAAGATCGGGGTTTATTCGAAGAACATGCTCGCCCAACGCCCTAATTTTTTTCTCTCGATTAACGATTGCTTCGTGAGTTGCTATTTCTAGTCTATTTGCATTGGTTTTCTCTATTGTATCAGGGTCAGCAAGAATTATTCTTTTTACGCCTTTTTGCACCATGTTTCTCGCATGCGGCTCCCCCACTCCTCCTAAACCCATATAGACTATGGTTTTATCTGCAATCGCTTCACTTTCTTTATTTGAGATGAATCCGTGCTCTCTGTTTTGGCCTATCATCTATTACTCCTTAACTTTATATAATATTCGTAACTCAATACTTATTTAAGAGAGGCCCCTAAAAATGTAGTATTGAATAATTTTATATCTTCGCCACGATATGCGACTTCTATAGCTTTCAGCCCCAACGTTTTTGTAAAAGATTTTTCATTTAGTTTACTTAGATTAAATTCTACACCTACCTGAGGAAGTGGATATTTTTCGAATTTTTTTGGTTCGGTTACCCTGTTTATAGGGACGCTTCTTCCATCTAATATATTCGCAAATTTGTCGTCAACTATTGCAAAACATTGTTTACCACCGTTAGCCGTCCCTCTGTCAATCAGTGCAGAATACATTATTAGATTTACAATACTTTTTTTAGCTCGCAAGCCCATTCCGTTTTTTCTTATAAATCTAGATAATTCTGTTGCTCCTTGATTAATTTCTCCGTTAAAATCTTCTCCGAATTCCTCTTCTATCGCTAAAGGTTTTTCATCCCTATAAACCAGCCTAGCAGTAGCTAGTGCTAGCGCTTCTTTCCTGCCGAGTCCCTGCATAACCAAAAAATGTAACGACCGTTCATCATCTTTGTCCGCGTCCCTTTCTAAATTCTCAG
>JAGOZV010000052.1 GCA_018064165.1 Candidatus Saccharimonadota bacterium | reverse complement strand
AAACACGCCCGTAATCGTCGGGACCAACAAACAATGAATATGGCGATTTGGCTTCTTCTTTAAATCTTTTCTCTAAATCTAGACTAACTTTCTTCTGATTATCTGCTACTGCCTGCGAAATTTTATAGTTTGTATTGTCGCGAAAATCTAGATATTGCATAAATGCCCACGCAAACGCACCGGCGAAGATAAGTGAAAGAATAATGAAAATTATAGCTATAATCATCCAAGGCCCCCGAGGCTTAATTGGCTTGTTAGAAAGTACAGGTTCTGGTGCCGCCCCATTCGGAACTGGAGAAATTGGTTGGCTTTCGTTTTGGGGCATACTACCACCAGCTTGCACATTTGGCTGATAATTACTTTGCGTAGGATTCATTACTTGAGTAGGCTGTTGGTTTTGCGCTAACTGCATATTAGGCTGGGGCATTTGTTGAAAAGGCTGCCCTTGCGACGCGTTTTCGTTTGGTTGGATTGGCAAAGATGTATCATTATAATTTTGAGGAGGCTGACTATTGCCATCGTTTCCAGCAAAATTGTTATTATTATCGTTGTTAAAAGGATTGTTTTCCATATGCCTTTATTATACTCATGCTTTGTCTTGATGTAAAGACGATAAAACTTTAACTTTATTTTTCATCTCCTGCAGCGTTTCCTCTAAAGTGTTAGCCAACTCTTCAGCTTCTTCATACTTCTTAAAAGCATCTTCAAGATTAAACTCTTCGCTATCAAACCAAGCTAACGCTTTGTCTAACTGCTCCATTTGGTCTTTAACTGAAGAACTATTTTTTTCTGACATTTTTTACCTCCGCTATTATTAATTCTTTTTTCGTTTCGATTTCTATATTACCGCCTCTTTCAATTTCACCTCTTATTACCGCATAACCTCTTGCTAAAACATTATTCGGATTAACGTTATTAATTAGCCTCATGTATGTGTTGTATTTGTCAAACGATCGTGAAAGTTCTTGCTCAATTTTTAGCGATATTTTAGAATCAATATTTTGCAAAGTTTGCTCTGTTCTATTAATGTCCAGCTTTATTTTATTAAGATTATTTTTTAATTCAGAACTAAACTGATTTATTATATATTTTTTATCTGGCACAATTAATTGAGCAGCGTTAGTAGGCGTTGACGCTTTTACGTCGGCAGCCAGATCTGCTAAGCTTTCATCTATTTCATGCCCAATTCCTGTAACAGTTGGAATACGACTAGATGCAATTGCACGAACTAATTTTTCGTCATTAAAGACGGCTAAATCATCGGCACTTCCTCCTCCACGAACAAGGACCAATACTTCCGGCAGTTCTTCCTGTTGATTAAAAAATTCAATTGCCCTTATTATTTGATCCGCTGCAACTTCGCCCTGAACTTGAACATGTGCTACTTCTATAGCCATTCCGCCCCAGCGATCTTGCAATATTTTCATGAAATCTACGTATCCAGCTGCTTGCACACTGCTAATCACCCCTATTCTAGAAGGAACTTCTGGCAACTTGCGTTTTCGCTCTTCCGAAAAAAGCCCTTCTTTAGTAAGACGCTCTTTTAAAATTTGATAACTTTTTTTGATAGATCCCTCGCCTTTTGGCGTAATAGATTGAACAGTTAAACTAAACTTGCCCCAATTTGTTATTTTTGGAACAGCTCTTACTACAACTCTCATGCCATCTTCAACCGGCACACGAAGCTGAAACGCCATCATAAAACAAGACACGCTGGCTGTTTCATCTTTCAAATCAAAAAATATATATTTCGTTTGATTAATTTTAAAAGACGATACTTCCCCTTCTATCAAAATACTGCCAAACGCATATTCTAGTGTTTGGTTAGCAATTTCAACAAACTGACTTACGCTAAACTTTGGATTTTCCATTTTTCGAAACTGTCGCCTGATAAAAGAAATAACCAAAAACAATTGTTCCCGCTACTAACGTAACACGAGCTAACAGTGTACCCGCCAGCGATACGTCCATTGGTACACCCGATGAAGCCAAAAACCACACCATTATAGCCTCTGTAACTCCAGCGCCGGCTGGCACTAACGATATAACAGAGCCCAGTGAAGATAGCACCATGCCCAATAATAAAATGGCAGGATTTACAAAATACCCTAATGCCCAAAAAGCTACCCAAAAAAGCATTACATCAAAAATTTGCGATGCAACAGCCCATAAGAATGGCTTCCATAGAATTTTTTTATCCTTCTTAATATTTAAATAGTCGACGTGTAAATCGTTAAAGAAATTGTCTATTGGTGCTTTTTTGATGACATTCTTTTTATGTCCGAAGGTAAAAAATTTAATAACTGCGTTACCAGCACGAGTAACCCAGGCCGAGAATTTATTTAGTCTTTTTTGCGAGCTCATAACATAGATAAATAAGGCAACGGCCATTAATGTACCAAAAACTAAAATTGAACACATTATAACCAGTGTGCGATCTACTTGATGATCAAAGATCATCCAGACTAAAGCCAGTAACATTAAGAAAACAAAGGAAACAAAAGTTAGCAGAAAACGAACAATTTGTGACATAGTTGCACGACCAGCGCTAACCCCATAATCTTTTAAAAGCCAACTTAAATAAGTAAAGCCGACTACACCACCACTTGGAATTATATGATTAACAAAGTTTAATTCTAACGAGATTCTTGTTAATTTCCAATGATTTAGGCCTGGAATTCTCTTTTTAGCCTCTAAATATGAAAAGATTAATCCTCCAACTGCATAATAGCTAAGAATTTGCACGGGTATAAGTAACGCGAATATCCAAAGATTAACGCGGCCCATTAGACCCCAGGCTTGTATTATTTCAGGCCATGCAAAATAAACTGTTATTGCTAGTAACACAAAAGTTATAATTGTAACCCAACTACGAAAGCCTAATTTTTTAGGCTTCTTCTTTGATTTTTCTTCTGCCATGCCCTATTAATTATACAACATTCAATTAAAGAGTTATACTGTAAGTATGTATATTTCAATTTTAGGAAGACAGCCCGACATTGGACTCGCCGAACTTCGTCGTGTTTATGGTGAAGCAAATTTATTTTCATCGTTTTGCGCAACAGTAGAAACTGACACTTTTAATTTAGACCGTTTAGGGGGTACGTTAAAAGCGGGCGTTGTTGTTGCAGAATTTGAAGGTGATATTAAAAAAGCCTACCAAAAAATTGCTACCTACTACACAGACTTGTGGTCTTCTGTAGATTACAAAATCACTCTTGGAATTAGCGCATATAATACAAAATCAAACAAGCAAGATATACAAAAATTAGGCTTAAAAATTAAAAAACAACTTAAAGAAAAAAATGTCAGTCTTCGACTTATTCCAAATAACGAAACGGCTCTTAGTACCGCAACTAGCCACAATAATAAACTCGGTCTTTCAAAAAACAAAATTGAAATTATTATAGTTAAAGGAAATAATGGAAAAATTTTAGTTGCAGAAAGTATTGGCTCGCAAAATATTACAGCTTACGCCAAGCGAGACCAAAATAGGCCTAAGCGTGATGCTTTCGTTGGTATGCTTCCACCAAAGTTAGCCCAAATTATTGTTAATCTTGCTGTGGGTCAAAATAAACCAGATAAAAATTTTAAAGTTTTAGATCCTTTTTGTGGTACTGGTGTAATTTTACAGGAAGCAGATTTAATGGGATACAACATTTGTGGCAGCGATTTAAACGAAAAAATGGTAGATTACACCAAAGAGAATCTTGAGTGGCTAAGTAAAACGCACAAGAAGTCTAATTTAGAAATACAAAACGTTTGGCTAAAAGCTGGCGACGCCACCGATACCTGTTGGCCTGATTTTAACACTGTTGCCACCGAGACGTACCTAGGAAGACCCTTCAGTGCACCACCTTCCGCAAAATCCCTAGAAGATGTTTCTAGTGTTTGCGAAAAAATTGCTGACGGATTTTTAAAAAACGCTTCATCACAACTAAATAATGGCGATGAAATTTGTATCTCCGTTCCTGCATGGAGACAAGCCAACGGTAATTTTCATTTTTTGAATATTGTGCCAGCTTTTACAAAATATGGCTATGAACGAATATTTGTTAGCGACCGCCCTCTTTTATATTTTCGTGAAGACCAGGTTGTGGCAAGGCATTTATACATTTTGAGGAAAAAATAAGTAATCCCCCTTGACTTTTAGCTTCGTATCAGGTAAAATTATTTAGATTGTTTTATTAATTAAGGAGTATTATGTCAAAAGTTAAAGCTGGCGGAACTAG
>JAGOZV010000051.1 GCA_018064165.1 Candidatus Saccharimonadota bacterium | reverse complement strand
CATTTGTGAATTTTTTTCATTACCTCGCCAATAGGCACCGGCCACTCGCTCAATTTTAAAAGCACCGACCTTTGAAGTATCTTCTACGTGTGGGCCACGGCACAAATCCGTAAAGTTACCGTTAGTATAAAAAGTGACTGAATTAACTGCACTATCACTGCTACTTTCTAAACCTAACTGTGACGGGTCGATATCTTTAGCAACAGTTGTACCCGAACGCTTCAAATCATTTAGAAGTTCCTGTTTGTAAGGCTGGTGGTTTTCCTGAGCCCAATTTAGCGCATCGTCAATAGACATACTGGATTTTTCAAAAGCTTGCGCTTGATTAATAATATGACGCATTTCTTTTTCAACTTTTTTAAAATCTTGCTCGGACATTTGAGTATCGCCGAGGTCTATATCGTAATAAAAACCATTCTTCACAGCTGGGCCAACGCCAAATTTAGCATCTGGCCAAATTTTCTGTATTGCCGCGGCCATTATGTGCGCTAAACTATGACGCATCGTATTTAATTTATCATTCTCCATATGTGTAATTATATCATGCAGACGTAGAAGAAACTTGCTTTTATCTTTAAATTAAGAGTAAACTACCGTATAATGATTTTGTACCCAAAATTCGTAAATAGAATTTGGGCGCGTAGCTCAGCTGGCTAGAGCGCCTCATTGACGTTGAGGAGGTCGGGGGTTCAACTCCCTCCGCGCCCACCATATTTATACATTTAAATAACCGCCCTTAGGGCGGTTTTAAATTTAAACAGGCCGAAGCCATTTATCCCCAATGAAAATATAAGTTTTCCACTATTGTTTTTGCTACTTTTCACGCGAAATATACCCCCTATGGTATAGTGCGTGGTTAACTGTTCCATTGACAAAAATGCATCACTGTGCTACAATAAAGGTTATGGATAAGAAAAGTAATAATCCAAAGTTAAAAAGTTCTATCAACCTTCAAAGCATTACACTTGCCTACGAGTACGATAAAACTTATCGCGAAATTATTAAGCAAAATAAATCTCGCGTACAATAAATAAGCAAGCTGTTTAAAACATCTATCACTCAGATTAAGATTCTTCTTCTATCTGGACATAGATGTTTTTTTATTTACTTTTAGATTTGGTAGATTTCTTCTTGCTAGCTTTTTCTTGTTTGACACGGTCTACGTCTTTAATGGTAGCTTTTTCTGTAACATCGAACTTATCTAAGTATTTACCAAACAATAGCCTACCTTGTGAATATAGCGCAGAAGAGGCACTATAGGCAATAGCTGTAAATGGCATTAGCACCCACTGAATTAGCATACCGAAACTACGACGTTTTTTGTATCTTTCAGGGCGTGGTGGCAAAATTTTAAAAGACACAAAAATTGTTATGAATAAACCGATCATAGCAATTTGCTGTATAGAGCTAACCGTATTTGGAAGCTGATGAGCAGTAAAACTTCGGGCCGCCTCGGGGTTAACCAACAATGGAATCCACCCTCCAAACGCCACTAAAATAGCTGTCGTAGCAAGCGTGACATTTCCATCTATCAACCTTATTAGATGACCTACTCCACTTCCAAAAGAAACTTCTCGGTCTTTCGTGAAGACTCGACTCGCCACGTACGGAACATCAGAAGCACCATAAGCCCAACGTCTTGTTTGAATAAATTGTGCTTTCAGGGTCTTTCTAAACGTATCCGACAGCACCGCGTCTTGATAAATTGGCAGGTGAACCGGCAAGACCTCGTAATCACCTTTAAATCTGAAATAACTACGCCAGTATTGATGACCGTCTTCTACAATTGTACGAGTACTCCAGAAATCTGTTTCTTCTAGTGCGTCCATCGGTTGAGAGTGCGAGGCAAAGTTTCGGATAGAGTGTGGGCGCATAGAACTAATTACATTCCAGAATGAATTACCAGTGGCAACCACGCGCATCGGCGCTGGTGCATCCCAAATGTTATTTGTGAACAATGCAATTGGCTGAAACGACATATGCTTTCGATTTTCATGCACTATAAACTGATACGTTAAGCAATCGAAATAAGAATAAAACGGCCTATTGTCACTGTCTAGGGTTGTAACAATAACGTCTTCGGATTTTATCTGTTTATCGCGAAGCCATTTTTGTAAGAAACGGCCAGCATACGTTATGTTTCCGCCCTTACCAATAACTTCGTTAGGCAAATCTTTAGGATGCTTAACAATTTCAAAAGCAAAAAATTTGTCTTTATATTCTTCTTGTAGACGCTTTACTGTTTTTTCTGTATCGGCCCCGCCCCGTTCTTCATAAGCGATTACTAAAATAATATGGTCGTTACTGTAGGTGGTATCTAGTACAGACTGCACAGTTGGTTGTAAAATGTCGTAAGACTCATTATAGGTAGCAATAATTATTGCGTTATATATGTCGCTTGGTTTTGGAAAATCTGTGGAATGCCTAGAAATATACTTTAATTCGTTAAGATAATCTTTCCACTGAAATTCATTTTTGTGAAGATTTTTTATTTCAGCATATGATTTTTTCGGATTTTGTAAGCTTTCAAGCCTTTTGTGCCAATTGACCTCTTGAGCCTTAAGCATAATAGAACTGCCCTGAATTGTGCGAATAGCAATTCCGACAGCTTTAACAAGCAAACTAATAATTACCAAAAATAAGAATATTGAAGCTGCCACTGGCGATATTACAGATAGCACGACCATTAATAGAAGCGTGCCATAACTAAGGATGGCTGGAAGCATTTCAAAAAATCTATACTGAGCAGTTCTTTTGCCCAAAGGAATTTCTAGGTTTTCAGATGGTTTTGTCATATTAGCTAACTGGTGACCAAATATTAATAATCGAGCCGATCGTAAACCATGCAATTACAGCTACTAAGATTCCTGAAAAAACACAGAAGAATGCTGCTAGTCTTCCATGAGAAGCATAAAGTTTTATGGCTAATGCAATAGATATTGTAGCATTGGCAAACGTAAGGCCCACGAACGTGAGCAAGTAATACCAATGATTTCTGTATAGATGTATTTCGCCAAATGCTGAATATCTGTTAACAAGCTGAAGCTCGCTGGGCTTAAGAGACAAGCCTATGTAGATAATTTCTGCAATTGAGATTAAAACCAATAGAATAACGCTAATCATAAGCTGTCTATCGCCCATTAAATATTTGATGCTTGTTGAAACTTTTTCCTTCATTTTGTATTGCTTGCCTACTTTATTAAATTGGAGCCGCCATCCGGATTTGAACCGGAGACCTACGCTTTACGAAAGCGCCGCTCTACCAGCTGAGCTATAGCGGCAAATATCTCGCATATTGCTGAATTTAAGTATAGCAAGTTTGCCCCTTACAGTAAACCACTAGGTTATTAGATATTGTTTTTTCTAAAAATATGTCCCATTCTATTGATTAGGCAGACAAAAACTGCTATCATATAGAAAGTTCTTTAAGTTTTGGGCTCGTAGTGAAGTGGTTATCACGCCTCCCTGTCACGGAGGAGATCGCCGGTTCAAATCCGGTCGAGCCCGCCACAATAAGATTTTTGTACCACCCTAACGGGTGGTATTTTTAAAACGGTTTTCTACTGCTTGCCAATTCACAATATCCCACCATGCATCAATATAATCGGCTCGTACATTTTTATAATCTAAATAATAAGCATGCTCCCAAACATCTAGGCCTAATAATGGCTCTGACATTCCCTCCATCATTGGTGTGTTTTGATTCGCAGTAGACACAATGTCGCCATTTGGTTGCAAAAAAATCCATCCACTTCCGAATCTTTCTAAAGCTGACTGAGAGAATTGATCCACGAATTGCTGAAAGCCGCCATATTTATTGACGATCATTTTTGCTAATTCGCCACCAGGCTCACCACTATTCTTGTTGGTTGGCCCTATAATTTCCCAAAATAGTTTATGATTATAGTGACCACCTGCGTTATTAATAATTGCCTGATAGTTTGAACAATTAAGTTGTTCGTTTACAGAGGCCAGCTCTATTAAAGACATATCCTTTGCCGGCTCACATAAAGACACTGCTTTGTTCAAATTATCTACATACGTTTGATGGTGCTTACCGTAATGAAGCCGCATAGTCTCTTCACTAATGACAGGGCTCAATGAATTATAATCGTACTCTAGTTTTGGCAGTTCAAAACTCATAGATGAATCTCCTCTTTCGCTAATTTACTCTTCTTCGTCATTAGCGTCTTTTATGCTAATAAAATAATTTACTTTATCGTCTTTCCTTAAAGCACTAAG
>JAGOZV010000010.1 GCA_018064165.1 Candidatus Saccharimonadota bacterium | reverse complement strand
TCTTGAGCGATTTCGTTTTCAACATCGTCTTCAGTTTCATCTAAAATTACTTCGTCATTTTCTTTACGTGCACCAGTACCAACTGGAATTTTACGTCCAATAATAACGTTTTCTTTTAGACCGTGCAATTTGTCTACACGACCACTAACTGCGGCGTTTATTAATACGCGAGTAGTGTCTTGGAAGGAGGCTGCCGAAAGGAAGCTGTCCGACCAAATTGAAACTTTGGTAATGCCAAGTAGTAGCTGCGTGTAAGAAATTAATTCTTTACCTTCAGCTGCCAAAACTGCGTTAGCTTCTACAACACTTGCTTTAGAAACAATGTCACCGGTAACAAACGAGCTGTCGCCTGGGTCGTCTATCTGAACACGACTAAACATTTGACGCACGATTATTTCTAGGTGCTTGTCGGCCACGTCTTGACCCTGAGCAGCGTAAATACGCAAAACATCGTTAATAATGTATCGTTGAGTTGCCTCTGTACCCTTTAAGCGCATTAAATCGTGCAAGTTTAAGGAGCCAGAAGTTAAACGATCGCCAGGTTGTACTTTTTCACCAGGTGCCACTAGCACTTGATAGACCATTGGGATTTCATACTTAGTAGGCGCTCCAGCTTCGGCTGTTAGAACTACTTCTTCTCCGGCCACTTCAACTCTTCCGTCAAACACAGCAACCAAAGGTTTTGCTCCGTTGTCGCCAGTTGCAAGAACGTCTCCAACTTTTACATGACTACCAGTTTTAACAACAGGTGTACGTCCATCAAGCGAAATTCTTTCGCTGTGGCCAGATTCGGGAGTAATTTGGACAACGTAATTCTTGCCTTTTTCCCAAACATCCACCGTGCCAGCTTCTTCAGCCATAAACGCTTGTCCTTTAGGCGCTCGAGCTTCAAACAACTCTTCTACACGAGGAAGACCCTGTGTGATGTCTCCACCAGCAATACCACCAAGGTGGAATGTACGTAAGGTTAGCTGCGTACCAGGTTCACCAACAGATTGCGCAGCAATAGTACCAACCGGTTGATCACCTTCTACAAGATGACCGGACGCCATGTCAATGCCATAGCTTTTACGAGGAATTCCACGTAAGTTCTTGGTTGAAAGAACAGATTGAATGCGTACGCTATCAATTTTTTCGTCTGCTTCAATTTCGTCAGCTATTTTACGAGTAATAAGTTGGTCTGCACCGATATGTCCAGGAACAGCTTCTGCCGTGTAACGGCCAAACAAACGATTTCTAAATTCAATCATTGTATGCTCAGTTTCGTTACGATAGATATCGAAGCCGTCATCATCCCCCTCAACATCTTGAGTGGTGAAGACATCTTGAGACACGTCTACTAGTCGACGGGTTAGATAACCAGAGTCGGCAGTTTTAAGTGCGGTGTCAATAGAACCTTTACGAGCACCACGAGTAGCGATAAATTGCTCAAGCGAACTTAAGCCATGACGATAATTGCTTCGCACAGGTAGCTCGATTTCTCGGCTAGAAGCGTCAACCATTATACCAATACTGGCAGATGCAAGTTTGATGTTTGAAATATCACCACGTGCACCAGATTGAACCATCACGCTAATGCTTGTGTCCATATCTTTTAGGCGTTCTTCAACGAGTTTAGTAATTTCGTTGTTTACTTGACGCCACGCAGAAACAGTTAAGCTATATCGTTCATCTTCAGTAATTAAACCTTGATCAAATTGATCGGCCAAAAGTGCAACTTTTTTGTCGCCTTCATCAAGCATTTTTTGAACTTCTGGGAATTCAATGTAATCATCTTTACCGGTTGAAACTGCGGCAATTGTAGCAAAACGGAAAGCTTGCCCCTTCATGCGGTCGGCAACAGTAGCTGTTTCTTCTGCACCATATTTTTCAAAAATTTGTGCCAAAACTTTTTTAAGTTGCTTTTTAGTTTGAACTGAATTGTCGTATGGGAAATCTGCGGGCAAGATTTCATTGAAGAAAACTCGACCAAGCGTTGTGTCATGAGATTCGCCCTTTGCAAAAATACGTATTGGGCTATGAAGATCTAACACACCTGCATCGTAAGCCATTTCTGCTTCATAAACAGAGCTGTAGGCTTTTCTTTCGGCTTTTTGTGCAGAAGGTTTTTCGTATGTTAAATAGTAATTTCCAAGAACAATATCTTGACCAATACTTAAAACAGGAGAACCGTCTGCTGGTTTTAGCAAGTTGTTTGTGGCGCTCATTAAATCACGAGCTTCTGCTTGTGCTTTGTCTGAAAGCGGCAAGTGAACAGCCATTTGGTCTCCATCGTAATCGGCGTTAAATCCATTCGCTACAAGTGGGTGGAGCTGTATAGCTTGACCCTCTACTAATACTGGCTGGAAAGACTGAATAGATAATCGGTGAAGAGACGGCGCACGGTTTAGCAAGACATATTTGTCTTTTATAACTACATCTAAAGCGTCCCAAACCACTGCATCGCCAGATTCAATTAGCCTTGAAGCAGTACGAATATTATGTGCGTGATCGTTTTCTATTAACCAGCTAATGACAAATGGCTTAAAGAGCTCTATTGCCATTTGTTTTGGCAAACCACATTGATTAATTTTGAGCTTTGGACCAACCACAATTACAGAACGACCGGAATAGTCTACACGCTTACCAAGAAGGTTTTGACGGAAGCGACCCTGTTTACCTTTTAGCATATCGCTAAGGCTCTTCAAGCGACGGCGCCCACCAGTTGCACTGACAGCACGATTTCCTCTTGCGGCACTGTTATCTATTAATGAATCTACTGCTTCTTGAAGCATACGTTTTTCGTTACGCTGAATAACTTCTGGTGCGTTCAATTCAATAAGTTTCTTTAAACGATTGTTGCGGTTGATTACCCGACGGTAAAGGTCGTTTAGGTCGGATGTGGCGAAACGGCCACCTGTTAATTTAACCATTGGACGTAGATCTGGTGGAATAACTGGTAAAACAGTGAGTGTCAAGCTGCTTGGACTAATGCCAGCCGCTTGCATACTTTCAAGTGTTTTTAATCTTTTTAGTAATTTAACTCGTTTTTGCCCCTTAGCTTTTTCAGCTTCTGCGTCTAATTCTTCAATTAGTTTGTCTAAATCAATTTCGTCTAGTAGCGCCTTAATAGCATCGCCACCCATACCAACTTTTACGATTTCTTCGTATTCTTCTGGTAAATTGCGATAATCAATTTCACTAAGCAGCGCCCTTTTGGTTAGACTTTCAAGCTGACTCTTCTTTAGAAGGTAATTTTCTTCAACTTCTTGTAACTCTTTGGTTTGTGCTTCTGCTAATTTTTTAATATTAGCATTTTCTTCTTCTGCCATTTTTTCATAACGAATTTTTATAGCAGCTTTAGCGGCATCGTTTTCGGCCTCTAAATCGGCAAGCATTTGATCGCGCTTTTCGGTGTCAACGTCTAGCACAACATAAGTTGCAAAATACGCAATACGCTCTAAGTTACGAACAGTGATTCCAAGCAAGAACGACATTGCACTAGGAGTGCCACGCATAAACCAAATATGAGCAACTGGAGAAGCTAAGGTAATGTGTCCCATTCTTTCGCGACGAACGGAAGATTTTGTAACAATCTCGCCATTTTTATCTACAGCCGCTTCACGCGCTCGGACGCCCTTCATTTTATTATCGTGTGGATTAATATCCTTTTCTGGTCCAAAAATCTTTTCGCAGAATAAACCATCTCGTTCAGGTTTTTGAGTACGATAGTTAATGGTTTCTGGCTTGGTAACTTCGCCATGACTCCACTTTAGGATGTCTTCTGGGCTAGCTACAACAAGTCGGACTGCATCAAAATCTGCGATGCCAGTTTGCTTCATTATGCGCGACATTTATGCCTCCTCCTCTTCATTAATTGCTTCGTCAATTTCTTCAAAATCTTGTATAGAAACACCGTCGTTGATATCGCCCAAATCATCGGACTCATCTAGAACAGTTTCTACTTCATCTGCTAATTCGTCGGTTAGCACTGTGTCGGCCGGTACGCTTACATCGTCTCGGCTAGAGCTAATAACTGCTTCAGCATCTTGCACTTCGGAATCTTCCGATTCATCTAGTAAATCTACACGAAGACCAAGGCCTTGCAATTCTTTAACTAACACATTAAATGACTCAGGTAGTTTTGGCCCAACAATTGGAGCGTTCTTAATGATAGATTCGTAAGCCTTAGCTCGTCCGTAAACGTCGTCTGACTTAATTGTTATCATTTCCTGAAGAATATTTGCTGCACCATAAGCTTCTAGTGCCCAAACCTCCATTTCGCCAAACCTTTGTCCACCATTTTGCGCCTTACCGCCAAGTGGCTGCTGTGTAACCATTGCATACGGACCAGTTGATCGAGCGTGAATTTTATCGGCAACCATGTGGTGAAGCTTAAGCATGTGCATAACACCGACGGTTGTTCTTTCTTCAAAGGCTGTACCATCACGACCATCATAAAGTTGGAATTTTCCGTCTCGGGCAAAGCCAGCTTTTTCTAGTTCATCGCTAATAATTTTGTCTGGAACTCCATTAAATGGAGGGGTTGCAACTTTATAGCCTAAAGCTCTAACCGCCATTCCAAGGTGAGTTTCAAACAACTGACCAATGTTCATACGGCTTGGCACACCTAGTGGGTTCAAGATCACATCAACTGGTGTTCCATCTTCCATGAACGGCATGTCTTCTACTGGCATTATGCGAGCGATAACACCCTTGTTGCCATGACGACCAGCCATTTTATCACCAACAGAAATTTTTCGCATTTCTGCTACAAAAATTTGAATCTGCTCAAGAACTCCGGCTTTAAGCTCGTGTCCATTTTCGCGGGTAAACCTTTTAACGCCAATTACTTTGCCAGCGTTTGCATTATTCATTCTTAATGAAGTATCGCGCACATCTTTAGCTTTTTCACCAAAAATTGCTCGAAGAAGGCGCTCTTCGCTTGAAAGCTCTTGTTCGCCCTTTGGTGTAATTTTTCCAACTAACACGTCGCCAGCTTTAACCTCTGAACCAATTTGCACAACACCAGTTTCGTCTAGGTGGCGCAGTGATTCTTCGCTAACATTTGGAATGTCTCTGGTTACGATTTCGTCACCAAGCTTAGTCTCGCGAATTTCAACAGTGTAATCTTTAATGTTTATGCTTGTTAGAGTGTCATCTTGAACGAGCTTGCTTGAGATAACAATAGCATCGTCCATGTTGTAACCACCCCAAGGCATAAAGGCAACCGTAAGGTCTTTTCCTAGTGCGATTTCGCCATCTGCCACAGAGGCGCCTTCTATTAGAATATCTCCGGTTTTTACTTTGTCGCCACGAGACACGCGAACTTTTTGGTTAATTGAACGATCGTCGTTAGATTTAGCAAAGTGAATTGGCTCGTAAATTTTATTGCCATCTTTATACTTTACTTCTACAGCATCGGCATCGGCACGAACAACTTCGCCCGCACCTTCTGCAACGATCAATTGACTAGAGTTTCTAGCAACAACTTGCTCAATACCTGTACCTACACGTGCCGCTTCAGGCCGTAATAGTGGCACCGCTTGCTTCTGCATGCTAGAAGCCATTAATGAACGGTCAACACGGTTTTTCTCGACGAATGGCACGAGAGAAGCCGTAGATCCAAGAATTTGCTTAAAAGCGGCATCCATATATGTAACTTCCGATGAGTCTACTTTTTCAGGAAGAAGCTCATTACGCGCTGAAACACGTTCGTCTTTGAAAGAACCATCTTCATTTAATTCTGCGTCGGCATCGGCAATTACTTCCGTTGCTTCTTGTGAAGCATCTAAATAAACAACTTCGTCCGTTACTTTTCCATCTTTAACTTTAAGATATGGTGTTTCAATAAAGCCATACTCGTTAATTTTTGCATATGCAGCTAAGTTAAGCACAAGACCAATATTTGCACCTTCTGGCGTTTCAACCAAACAAATACGTCCATAGTGAGTAGGGTGCGCGTCACGAACATCAAAGCCTGCGCGCTCTCTGCTTAAACCACCAGGCCCTAGTGAGCTTAAACGACGCTTGTGGGAAAGCTCTGAAAGTGGATTTGTTTCGTCCATTAACTGCGAAAGCTGAGAGCTAGCAAAGAATTCACGCACGGCAGCAACAACTGGACGAGCATTAATTAACTGGCTAGGAGTAACAGTTTCAATATCACATAAACTCATGCGATCCATTGCATTTCGCTGCAATCGTAACATACCTACGCGGAACTGGCGAGCCACCAATTCTCCAACTAACTTAACACGACGATTTGAAAGATCGTCTATATCGTCGGCCGGCGCCTGAGTATTATTCAAATTAATTATTTCAGTAATAATTGCTATGAAATCGGAAATTTGGAAAGTACGATTTTCGGTAGTATTTGGCAGATCTACCTTTAATCGCTGGTTAAGTTTAAAGCGACCAACACGACTATAATCGTAACGCTTGAAGTCAAAGAACATGCGTTCAATCATATTTTTTGCATTTTCAACCGTGGCAAGATCGCCTGGCCTTAGCCGACGGTAAACTTCAATTAATGCCTCGCTTTGAGTACGGCTGGTGTCTTTTTCTAGTGTTGCAGCAATATAATTTATGCCTTCGCCTTCTGCTTCAGCAAACATTTTCTTCATTTCTGTATTACTGTATCCACCTAAGGCACGAAGAACTGTAGTAATAGGTAACTTACGGCGACGATCAATTTTTACATAAATAGCGTTATTAGCTGCTGTTTCAAGCTCTAACCAAGCACCACGCCCAGGAATAATTTTTGCACCATATAAATTACGGCCAGCAACGTTATCTGCGGTAAAAAATACACCCGCAGAACGAATAAGTTGCGACACAACCACTCGTTCGGTACCATTTACGATAAACGTACCTCTGTCGGTCATCCATGGATAGTCGCCCAAATATATTTCTTGCTCTTTAACTTCGCCGGTAACTTTGTTGACCAGCTCTACGCTTGCATACAAAGGAGCCTCGAAAGTTACGTTGTTTTCTTTTGCCCAAGCTTCGCTAAATTTTGGCTCGCCGAACCAATATTTACGAAAACTTAATGATAATTTTTGACCGGTATAATCATCTACTGGATTAATTTCTGCGAAAATTTCGCCGATTCCGGTTTCTACTAAATCTTTCCAACTATTTCGTTGGTGATCAAGTAAATTTGGTATTGGTAAAGCTGTGTCATCCTTAGTAAAAAAGACACGCTTCGTGTTTACTGGCTGTTGTTTTGCCACAATTACACTACTCCTTTAAATTGTGTTAGTTGATAGGATTCTTTGGCTCGAAGATTCCCGCTTTTGGTGTGCAGAACGTCTGCCAAATCGTTCCGACACAAAGAAACCAAAAGTCCACTACTTCTTAGTAGTTATTGTATATCAATAACGCAAATAATGTCAATAGATATAATAGCTATAATATTTTTTATAGTACACCGTCAATAATGCCGTATTTTTTTGCCTCAGTGGCACTCATCCAAAAATCGCGATCAACATCTTTTTCTATTTTTGCTAAGGTTTGACCAGTATTCTTTGCCAAAATTTTATTTAAAACTTTCTTTAAGTAAATACCTTCGTTTAACATAATTTCTTGATCGGTTATTTTGCCTTTGGTGCCGCTAGATGGTTGGTGTATCATTATTCGGCTGTTTTGTAACGCAAAGCGCTTTCCTTTTGTTCCACTAGAAAGAAGAAATGCCCCCATACTTGCCTGAAGACCAATGCCAATTGTTTGAACGTCGGGCTTTATGTATTGAATAGTATCGTAAATTGCAAAACCGTCGTAAACACTTCCGCCAGGACTGTTAATATAAAGCTTAATGTCTGACTTTGGATCTTCGTAGGCCAAATGAAGGAGCTGTGCCACTACTAAATTAGCCGTTTGCTCGTTAACCTCGTCTCCCAAGAAAATAACTCTTTCTTTCAGTAAGCGTGAATAAATATCAAAGGCACGCTCGCCCTGAGGTGAACTTTCAATAACAGTTGGTACTAAATAATTATTTGGCTTTTGCATTGATTTCCATTAAACGATTAACAGTTTTTTCTGTCGCAAGACGATTTTCAATATCTTGAATAACTGCAGGATTCTCAAACTGTGCTGTAACTTGCGGATTATTTTGATATTGCATTTTAAACATGTTAATTTGATTCGTAAGTTCTTCTGGCGTTACTTTTACCTTAAACTCTTTGCTTAGTTCGGCTAGAACTAATCCACTTTTTACTCTTTTTTCTGCGACAGGAGTAACTTCCTTAACCATCCACTCGTCTTTATCTTTGAACTTATTAACCTCTAAATAGCTATCTAAAGTTAAGCCCTGATAAGCTAAATTTTGAATAAAATCTTGCTCGATTGCGCGTTTTTGATCTTCAATCATTACGCCTGGCATAGGAATTTCACTTTTCTCAACCAATTGCTGAACCAAATCGTCTTTTTGCTTTTCTGATGCTTCTTGCTCTTTTTGCTTGGTAATTTGTTCAGTAATGTCGGCCTTAAGTTCGTTTAAGTTGTTGAACGGACCAGCTTTTTTGGCAATTTCATCGTTTAGCTCTGGCTCGGAAGCCTCGTTAACCGAATTAATTTTTACCGTAAAGACAACTTTTTCGCCCGCCAAATCTTTAGCATGATAATCTTTAGGGAAAGAAAGATCTACATCAAATTCTTCGCCAGTTTTGTGACCAATAATAGCTTCTTCAAAACCTGGAATAAACGAACCCGAGCCAAGCTCTAGGTCGAAGCCTTCAGCGGTACCGCCATCGAAAGCAACACCATCTTTTTTACCAGTAAAATCGATATTAACTGTATCGGCTTTTTTAGCTGCTCGCTTAACTGACTTTTTCTCGGTGAAAGCTTTTTTAATTCGTTCAAGCACTTCGTCTATATCTTTTTGAACAACTTTTTCTGGCTTAATAGTTGTTTTCAGCTTTTTGTAATCGCCCATTTTAACTTTAGGCAAAATGTCTGACTCGGCGGTAAATTCTAGCATTTCGCCTGGTACAAACTTTTTAACTTCTACCTGCGGACGCTCTAGTGCCTGAATATCATCTTTTACAAAAACTTCTGCTACAGCTTTTGATATAGAATTATTTAAAATTTCGTCTTGGAGCTTAACGGGATCGGCATTTTTAAGTGCAACGTCAAATGGCACCTTGCCTTTTCTGAAACCCTTAACACTCATTTCTTTAGCTAATTTAGTAATAGCTACTTTTTCAGCAGTAGCAAGCTCTTTTTCGTTTAACGTGATTGTAACTTCAACACGCGTGTCACTAATGTTTTTTACAGATGTCTTCATACTATATTAATTATAGCAAATTATAGACCTACTTAAAACTAGCTATGTCTTCTTGCTCGCCAGTTGCTAAATTTTTTAAACTAAATTCGCTCGTTTCGGCTTCTTTGTTACCCACAACAACTAAATATTTAGCTTGCTTTTTGTTGGCAAGTTTAATTTTCTTGTCTAATTTTTTAGAAGATGCGTCTACGTCTACCTTGTAATTTTTCGCTCGTAGAAATTCGGCAAGTTTATGGCTGGCAATAAATTGATCGTCGATTGTTGCTACATAAACATCTACCGCGGAGGAAATTTTTGGTAACAAATTGTGTGTTTTTAAAAATAGCTCGGTGGTTGTGTAGCCAGGCGCAAACCCAACCGCGCTTATAGGCTCTACGCCAAACATCTCTACCAAACCGTCGTAACGGCCACCGCCAAATATAGAGCGATTGTTTTCTGGATTGTTGTCTATAACCTCAAAAACCATTCCGGTATAATAATCCAGCCCTCTCACCAAAGAAATGTCAAACTTTGCCGTTTGCACGCCAAGTTCAGTTAAAGCGTTTAATAATTCTTCGGTTTGTGAAATAGCTTCAGTTTCACCAATAAGATTTTTTAATTCTTGCAAGTTGTTCGTATTTATTAATTCAAATAATTTTTCTTGACTTTCCTTAAATGGAATAATTTCTTTAACGCCCTGCCTAAAATTTTCTTCAGAAATTTTATTTTTGTTATCAATTAATTTAGAAATTGGCTTAATTTGATTTTCTGCAAGCTCAACAAAATTTTTCAATGCGTCATTTAAGAGTTTTCTGTTACTTATTAAAATTGTAAAATCATTTTTTGTTGCTCCTAGCCCTGTAAGAAGTTTTTCTGCTAGCATAATCGTTTCGGCATCGCTTGAAACACCTTCAGCACCAAAAGTATCAATGTTCAACTGCCAAAATTCGCGCTCGCGACCTTTTTGTGGGCGCTCGTAGCGCATATAATTTGCGATACTGAATAACCGTGCCGGATATGGCAATTCTTGTCGACGCATAGAGACCATTCGACTTACACTAGGTGTAGCTTCTGGCCGAATAGACACTTCGCGACCACCTTTATCCTCAAAACTATAAGCTTGATCGCTCGCAAGTTCGGTGCCACTTTTTTCTCGATACAAGTCTAGCGGCTCTAAAAGAGGTGAACCGTATTCTTGAAAACCAAAACTTTGCGCAATTTCGCGCCATTTATTAAATATATAATTTTGCAAGGCCTTATCTTCAGGAAAATAATCTCGCGTGCCTTTATAAGGATCTTTAGATAATGTCATATCTTGATTATACACAAAAACTCGGCTTAAACCGAGCGAATTTACTTAATTTACCTTGCGGTAGTAAGTGAGATGCGCATTTCCGTAACTACGATTGTCCACCACAACAATGTTGCTTTCAGGTTTTAGCACCTCACTACTACCTATATGTGATAATACCATAACCCCGTTCTTTTTTAAATGGTAAAATAATCGTGAAACTGTGGAAAACTGCATATCGTGATAAGGTGGATCTACAAAAATTAAATCAAATTTTTTATCAGGATTATTTTCACTCCAGCCAGCTACACCGGCTTTTATATTTTTTGTGACAGTTTGCACACCCAAAGATTCTATATTTTCTGAGATGACCTTATTGGCAATTCGATCTTTTTCAATAAAGGTTGCGTGCTTTGCCCCACGACTCAACGCCTCTAATCCTAAAGAACCACTCCCCGCAAAAGCATCCAAAACCTCGGCATTTCTTGGCAAATCGCCCAAAGAATTAAACATAGCACCTCTTACTCGCTCACCAGCTGGGTGTGTTTTATTGCCAGACGGTGTGTCTAATGTACGACCGCCAAATTGTCCACTGATTAATCGAATTTTCATTATTATCTATAAGGATTACCAGTAAAGTGAGGATTAACAATTGCCGCCAAACTTCGAATTTCTGTTGGAACTTTTACCCCGTCGTTCATTGTACTTAAAGGATCGAAGACGGCTTTAATTTGAGTATACAAATCTATTGTTTGTTGATCTAGTTGAGAATAATACGCTGGCGCACCCAAGCGTCCTTCTGGCCTAATTATTCCACCTTGCGATAAAATTAATTCGGTGTATTCTTTAATAAGTTTGAAGGCTTTTTGACGATCCGACACCACGGATAGTTTAAGAGAAGTTAAAATATTAGCTCGGCCAGACAACCAATCTACAGATATTGGTAAATTAATTGACAACTTATTGCCAATATTTTGAAGCTCTTTTATAAACTCTTCACGACCTTCAACCGGCAATATAGAACCACTAAGCAAATCGGGATTGGTTTCAGTTTTTCCGGTTGGAAGGCTTAACACAGACCAAATATCCGCAATTGCTCGTAAAGTATCCAGCGTATGATCAATACTTGTAGAAAGCGTTACTTCTGCAAAATGCTTTTCCATCATTTTCATTAACTTCTTTAATTTTTTCTGCTTACTACGTTCGCTAGAATCGTCGAAAGAAGCATAAACAACTGCCTCGGTATTTTGAATGTCAAATAAACCGTAATCTTTGCCTTGCAGTTTAGCAGTTTTAAATAAATCTCCGTCTAAGTATTCTAATCTGGCTGGTGCAAATTGGTAAATAGCCTCTAAAGCATCGTATGCCGCTTCTTTAGTTGGAAATGCCATTACAGCAACAGCGTCTTCAATCGTAATAAAATCAACATCTAAAACGGCCTCTGTAATAATACCTAGTGTGCCCTGGCTAGAAACCAATAATGGAGTTAAATCCATTGATCCATCTTTAGCCCGTACATATTTAATGCCGTTATATCCAGCCATTTGAATATCGGGTAAGCCATTAATTAAATCCTGATTATCATCTATAATTTGGTCTAGCCCACGATAAATTTCGCCCTCTAAAGTTGGCAAAGCCTTTTTTTGGCTTGTTTCGCGTTTCGACAATCGGCCCGTTTCAATAATATCGCCACTTGCAAGAACCACTTCAACTTTTTTAACTCGATCGCCAATATATCCATAACGGCCATCGTATGGCGACGGGCCATTGTCGGCAATAGCGCCACCCACTGTACTGCGATTGTCTGGATGAGAGTGCAAAGTTAGCCCATGGGAAGCAAGAGTAGATTCTAGCGCATTCATAGATGCACCAGCCTGAACATGAACAAAACGATCTTTCCCTTTTGGAGAAATATACAGAACCTTATTCAAATATGTAGAAACGTCAACAACAATACCTTTGCCAATTGCAGCGCCACTAACACCGTAGCCTTCGCCCCTTGCGGTTAATGAAGCCTTGCGGTTTTTTTCGGCCAACTGCCACGCAAATCGAGCAACCTTACGGACATCGTTAGTAACTTTTGGGAAAACCACCATTTCTGGTGCAATTTGAAGAATACTTTCGTCTTGAGAAAAGTTTCTTTTTATATTTTCGCTGGCCGATACTTCGCCTAGCAAATGTTCGTTCAAATAATCCGAAATCTTGCTCACAATTTAAACCCCTATTGTCTTCATTATATATATCTATGATACCACATAGTGGTTATGAATTTCATCAACTAAATTACCAATGGCATTTTTTGTGTCTTCTACATTTAACAATTCGCCATCTGGACTAATATCTTTACTAAAAAATAAGTTAACTTCATTCGTTAAAGGCTTCGCTTTAAGCGTAGTACTAAATGCCTCTTTTGCCGTAGCAGTAGCCATTTTTCCGCCAGAAGACCATCCATAACTAACAAAACCAACCGGTTTTTCTTCCCACTGCTTACCAATCCAATCTACTGCATTAAGCTGAATTGGCGACATTGTATGATTATATTCTGGCATGACCAAAATCACAGCATCGCTAGACTCTACCATTTCAGTCCAACGCTTTACGTTATCGTTAGAAATTTTAAAATTAGGGTGTGAAGGCGGAAACTCGCTGTTTAAATACGGCAACTCTAATTCAGCCAAATTTGCCACAACCGCATTATGATTTTTGCTATTTATAATATTCACCACTTCTGGCACAACCTTACTATTTACACTATTTGGACGCGCACTGCCAGTTACTACTAATATATTAGCCATAGCCCTCCTTAAAGAATAATTTAGAATTTTTATTACATTATTTATTATATCACTAAAATTTTATGCTATAATTACTTAAGTAACATTTATGTTGCACATAATAATGTATGCGCGAGTGGTGGAATTGGTAGACACGCTAGTCTTAGGAACGTATTTACCAGAACATTAAAATGTTTATACTGTCAATAGTCGTAACCCCTGTTAGATAGGCCACACAGCGCCTGTTAACGGCCGAATACGGCTATGGACTAGCGAGTCTATACCCCCTCAAT
>JAGOZV010000050.1 GCA_018064165.1 Candidatus Saccharimonadota bacterium | reverse complement strand
CTGTCTCAAAACAAAACACGCGATCGTTAGACTCATTCTCTTCGGCAAACTCCAGCGTCGAGCTTACACCAACTGTTAAGCGAGAAAAAGTAGTGCCAGAGGCTAAGAGGGGCCCGATTATAGATGTGGTGAATCCATTAAAACGCAACCCAGTAAAAGAATTAAGAAATCATATCGCAAAACCAACAATCGCTCCAATTATAGAACCTGCCGAGGAGCCAACTCCAGAGATCTTTGACCCAATTGCTGTAGAACTAGAGGAAAAAATTAAAGAATCACCTTTTATAGATAATCTTAAAGTAGATAAACGACCTTTGGGTGCATTCTCTACGGGAAGCAATGACAAAAAAGTGGAACTGCCTGAAGAGCCAAAAGCACCTGTTGAGACACCAACGTATATTGGAGGTGTAGATGAAGCGAGCGAACTTCCGGCAGAATTGCAACAAGATGTTCTTGCAGTTGAATCTACTGGAATGATTCACGAACAAGAACCTTTATCGAACGAAAATGTTGGCCTTAAAGAAGCGACTAAAAACACACAAGCACTAGCAAATGCTTTAAACGAAGATAGTAAAACCAAAACCGAGAATGTTAACACTGAAGAAACAGTGTATACCAGCGAAGCTTATACAAAACCATTGGCGCACCCTCAGAAAAAGAAAACGGGCTGGTTTTCGGTAGTCCTTATTGTCTTACTTTTAATTGTTGGTGTGGCCGCTGGTGCAGCAATTTATTATCTTAAACTCTTTTAAACTGCTATAATTTAAATAGTGAATCTGCAAAAAGAATTAAATCAATCGCAAATCGAAGCGGTTAATGTAAAAAACGGCCCACTTTTAATTTTGGCTGGTGCTGGTAGTGGCAAAACTAAAACACTAACTTATAGAATTGCTAATTTAATTACAGCGGGCGAAGCTTCAACCGAACAAATATTGGCAGTAACTTTTACAAATAAGGCAGCAAAAGAAATGCGTCAGCGTTTGGGCGCAATCTTAAATCAAGCCGCCAACAACCGAAGTTTTATGCCATGGATGGGTACGTTTCATGGTATTTGTGTCAAATTATTAAGAATCGACGGCATAAATATCAACATTGATCGTAATTTTATTATTTACGACGAGGGTGATAAACAATCTTTAATAAAACGAGTCATTAAAGAATTAGGTATAAGCGACAACAATATAAAGCCAAATTCAATTGGAAGTATTATTTCTAATTCAAAAAATGAATTTGTTTCGCCCTTAGAATATGAAGAAAAAGCGCAGTTTCCTTATCAACACAAAACGGCTTTAATATATAAAAAATACGAAGAAGAAAAACGTAAGGCTGGCGCTTTAGATTTTGATGATTTGTTAATTGAAACAGTTAATTTGTTGCAAAATCATTCACACATTCGTGAAAAGTGGCAAACACAATTCAAGCATATTTTAATAGATGAATACCAAGACACAAACAGTGCACAATATAAAATTGTAAAATATTTAGTTAATGATAAGAAGAATATATGTGTAGTAGGAGACGATTGGCAATCTATATATTCGTGGCGTGGTGCAGATTTTACAAATATTTTAAACTTCGAACGAGATTTCCCGGGCGCCAAGGTTGTACGACTAGAGCAAAATTATCGTAGTACCGGAAATATTTTAGCTGCTGCCAATAATGTAATAAAGAAAAATGTCAAACGGACTGACAAAAAACTATGGACAGAAGCGGGTGACGGAGAGTTAATAAAACTGTATGAAGCGACCGACGAGGCAGACGAGGCACGAAGTGTGGCGCGTCATATAGATTCTCATAATTCAATCAAGGCGCGTAATTATAGCGATTATGCGGTTTTGTATCGAACAAATGCACAAAGCGTAGTAATGGAGCGAGCATTATTGCAATACCACATTCCGTATAAAATTGTTGGCGGAACAAGATTTTACGATCGTAAAGAAATTCGGGATATAGTTTCTTACTTGAAATTAATATACCAGCCAAACGATACAGTTAGTTTTATGCGTATTGCAAATGTGCCCACGCGAGGCATTGGGGCAACAAGCTTAGAAAGATTTATGTATTGGCACTCTGCAACAGGTTTAGATATTATAACCGCTCTTCAGCGAGCGAACGAAGCCAATGGTTTAACTCCGCGCGCTAAAAACGCTCTACAATCTTTAGGAAATATGTTGTTTGGCCTTTCTAAAAATAGTCAAGAAATGCCACCAGCCGATTTGATTGAGGTGGTTATTAAAAAAACAGGTTATCGTGAATATATGAAAGATGGCACGCCACAGGACGAAGAGAAAGAAGAGTTATTGAGTACGTTAATTTCTGAGGCTCACGTGTTTTCAGATTTAAGCAGTTTTTTAGAAGAAGCAGCTTTAATGTCTAGCGCCGATTCTTCTGTGGGTGATAGTAATGTTACATTAATGACACTGCATGCGGCAAAGGGCTTAGAATTCCCCGTCGTTTTTATAGTTGGACTTGAAGAGGGCATTCTGCCTCATCAACGTGTTTACGAGGCCGGCCCAGACGATTTAGAAGAAGAAAGACGATTAATGTACGTAGGCATGACACGTGCTCGTGAAGAGCTTTTACTTAGTTATGCCACTTCTAGGTTGCAATATGGTAATCGCACTTACAATCCGCAGTCACGATTTATTGCAGAAATTGGCGATTATATAGAGCGTGAAGAGTCGCACTCTATGCCTAATTACAGTTCAATTTACGGTGGTAGTAATTTGCAAAACGAGTTTAACAAGCAAACCGATGAAGACATTTATTATGACGATGTTAATTTACTTGAAGTGGGCGACACAGTTAAATCATCTTCCTTTGGAGTAGGGGAAGTTGTTGACGTAGATGGATTGGCAGTTTCAGTAAAATTTACAAACGGTAAAATAAAGAAATTAAATGCCGAATATGCAAATTTAGAAAAAATGTAAAAGATTTTTTATCTTGCTCATATAGCAGCTAACTGATATAATCAACATTGTGTCTGCTTATGGCGAATGTAGCTCATCTGGTTAGAGCGTCGGGTTGTGGTTCCGAAGGTAGTGGGTTCGATCCCCATCATTCGCCCCAAATTTTAAAATTTATAATTCTTGATAGGTTTCAATGTTTGCACCAAGCGTATTAAGCCTGTTGGCCAGTTCTTCGTAACCACGATTGATTGAATAAATATCGCGCAATACCGAAGTGCCATCTGCGGCAAGCATTGCTAGCAAAACAACGACTGAAGGTCGTAATGCTGGCGGAGAAATTAAATCGGCTGGCTTCCACTTTGTTGGCCCGGTAATATATACGCGATGCATATCGATTAAATCTATTTTTGCGCCAAGCTTAGATAGTTCTGTAAAATAAATGGCACGATTTTCGTATGACCAGTCGTGAACTAAAGTTCTGCCTGTTGCCATAGTGGCAATTAGCCCAAGAAACGGCAAATTGTCCATGTTTACTCCAGGAAAAGGCATGCTATGTAACTTATCTTTTGCTGCCACCAAATGAGATTTTTTAATTGATAGATCGACTAAGCGCGTTTGATTATTTTTTGCCTTATACTCTGGGGTAATTTCGTAATTTAGCCCCATGTTGGTTAAAATTGCTAGTTCAATTTCAAGAAATTCTATTGGTGCTCGTTTTATGGTAATCTCGGAATTAGTTACAATTGCAGCGGCAATAAAACTCATAGCCTCTATTGGGTCTTCAGAAGGAGAGTATTCAATTTTTTTATTAATAATTTTTTTGCCACGAATACGCAATGTGGTTGTGCCAATGCCATTAATTTCAACACCCAATTTTTCAAGGAAAAAACATACATCTTGCACCATGTAGTTAGGGCTTGCGTTACGAATAATTGTTTCGCCATCGAATAAAGCCGCAGCCATGATTACGTTTTCTGTAACGGTATCACCCCGTTCTGTAAGAAGCACGGTTTTTTGCTTATCGTTATTTTTTGTTACTTTTGCATGAAAAAAACCATCTTTTCCTGCTTCAACATTTATGCCAAAATGGCGTAAGCCTATTAAATGGGGCTCTACTGTGCGCTCGCCAATACTGCAACCGCCAGCAAAAGGTAATTTAAAATTATTATATTGATGAAGAAGAGGGCCTAAAAACATAATGATAGTACGTGTTTTTTTGGCAGCAGTAAGATCCATTTTATCTAGGTCTAGTGTGCGTGGTGGAACAATTTCTAAATCGTTATTATTAAGCCAGGTTATTTTAACGCCAATGCTTTGAAGTACTTCGATAATGCGGTTAACTTCTTCAATATGTGCAACTTGCCTTAGCGTGGTTGTACCTTTGTTTAAAAGAGAAGCACACAGCAGCCCGACAGCAGCGTTTTTACTAGTGTTTACCGTAATGTTGCCGTTAAGCTCGCGAC
>JAGOZV010000049.1 GCA_018064165.1 Candidatus Saccharimonadota bacterium | reverse complement strand
GGTTTAATGCATCCATTAATGACGTTTGTGGGTAACTTAGGCTATGTGGGAGTGTCTGTTGTGGGCGGTTGGTTGGCTATAAACGGAAGCCTTAAGGTCGGCGATATTCAAGCCTTCATTCAATACGTTCAACAATTTAATCAGCCAATTGCCCAAACTGCCAACATTGCTAATGTTATGCAGTCTACGGCCGCTGCGGCCGAACGTGTTTTTGAATTCTTAGAAGAACCCGAACAATCTGCTAATCCTAAAAAACCTACTTTGTTAAAATCACCTAAGGGCGAGGTAGAATTTAACGATGTTGTATTTGGTTATGATAGCAAAAAACCAGTCATTAAAGGTTTGAACGCTAAAATCAAACCCGGCAGTCGAGTTGCAATCGTTGGCCCTACTGGTGCTGGCAAAACAACGTTAGTCAATTTATTAATGCGTTTTTATGATGTAGATAATGGAGAAATTTTAATAGACGGCGTAAATATTAAAGATATGAAGCGCGAAGACGTTAGAAAACTTTTTGGCATGGTTTTACAAGATACTTGGATGTTTAATGGTACAATTCGTGAAAATCTTATTTATGGCAAACCAAATGCTTCCGAAGAAGAAATAATGAAAGCCGCTAAAGAAGCGCAAGTGGATCATTTCGTAAGATCTTTACCTGGTGGATATGAAATGGAGCTTAATGAAGAAGCTAGTAATGTGTCTGCCGGCGAAAAACAGTTGTTAACAATTGCACGCGCCATGCTTGCCAAAACGCCAATGTTAATTCTTGATGAAGCAACTAGCTCCGTAGATACACGAACTGAGGTGCAGATTCAAAAAGCCATGGATAATTTAATGGAGGGTAAAACAAGTTTTGTAATTGCCCACCGTTTATCTACAATTCGTAACGCAGATTTAATTTTAGTTATGAATGATGGCAATGTTATAGAACAGGGCACTCATGATTCGTTAATGAAACAAGCCGGTTTTTACGCGAAGTTATATAATAGTCAATTTGAAACTAGCTAGAAGACACCAGTTAAACAACTCTTCGTGGTTGCTTAACCTGATTTACGGGGCGCCCAGTACGTTTACGCAAAAGTAGCTTACCAGCTTGCTCGCGTAATTTTAACGCACGCTCTGGCTCGCCTATTGTATCTAAAGCGTCGGCAAGAATGTTTAGACTTTGGGGCGTAGGCTCTAGTCGAACAGCCTGCTCTAGCGCATCTATCATTTTATTGTTATGTCCCAATTTTTCTTGAACTTTTGCATACGCAATGTATCGAGCTGGTAATTCGTTGTCTATGGCAAGAGCTTGCTCAAAAGCAAGGGCTGCTTTTTCAAAATTTTCGGTTTCAAAGTAAATTAAACCAACATTATGCAAACTGCTAGCACTTGGCTCTAGGCTTTGAGCAATTTCAAAACATTCTATTGCTTCCTTATAGTTATTTTGTTTTGCGTATAAAATACCCAGCCTGTTGTAGGCGCTTGCATTGCGTTTATCTACCCTTAAAATTGTTAGTAAAGCTTTTTCCGCTCGAAGATATTTTTTGTCCTTTAAAGAATCTTGAGCCACTTTCCAGAGTTCATTTAATTTGTCGGATAATCGTACAGGAATCTCGTCCGCCACGATTACTTCTGACTTTGTGTAAAATAAAATTCCAACGCCTATTGCAATTAGAAATATTAGTCCAACCATATTTAATTATTATATCACTAACGGCCTTCAGTGCAAAAATATGTTTAGAAATTAATTAAGTGATGGATAAGCGTTAAGCGCACATTTAAGTTAGATAGTAAATCATTTCGTGCATTTAAGGCGTTATTTAGAAGTGCTAGTAATTGCTTATCGGGTGTTTTAATGGTTGTGCTTAATATTTTAATTAAAGCGTCTAGTGTTGCTATAGCGTCTTCTCGACTGTCTTTAAGCTTATTTATGGTAATGAGTTTTTGGTAAGTGCTGGCAGTTAAAAACGACTTTGCGGTGGTAATATGGGCAGAATATTGCGATATTAACGACGAATCATTAACCAACTTGTTAATTAAAAGCGGATTTCCATTCGCCACAAATAAAATTTGTTGTTTTATGTTAGCAGGAATATTATCGGGAATTAATTTTAACGAAGCATCGTTATTTAATGGCGTAATTTTCAAAATTTGTGATCGCGACAATACTGTTGGCAAAAGAGAATGCACGTTATTTACTAATAATATATAAAAGGTTGAACTATTCGGTTCTTCTAAGCTTTTTAGGAAAGCATTTTGAGCCTGCTCGTTCATGGTGCTTGCTTTATATATTATGTAAACTTTATTTTTCTTCAGTGCTGTTCTAGTTTTTTGAACGAGTTCGCGCGCCTGTTTTACATAAATTTTACCTACATCAAGATTTATTTTGTCATCTTTTAACGGATAAACAACTTCATAATCGAAATTAGCAACTTCAGCGATATATTTGGCTATTTGCTCTCCCCACTCGTAATCGCTTACAGAAAGTATGGTGGTTTGTGGCAAATTTTTACTAAAACGATTAATTTCGCTTAAGTTCGCCTTATTTACAATCGGTTTATTCATTAAATTCCTTGGGCGTCTCGGCCGTAAATGTCATTCTTTTGCCTCCTGGTATGGTAATTTCTAGTTCTGAAGCATGAAGATACATTCGCTCGTTTTTTAAAGACTTACCATAAACTCGGTCGCCCTTAATAGGGGTATTCAAATAATTTGCGTGTACGCGCAACTGGTGTGTCCGTCCAGTTACTGGATTAAATTTAACTAACGTTTCGTTACTTGGCAAATGTTTTATTATTTCGTATTTTGTAATAGCATTTTTGCCGTTGGCATCTACCTTAAAGGTGCTGGGATTATTCATATTTCTTGCAATTGGTAAATCTAAAACGGCTTTTTCTTGCTTTGGCGTTCCGCTTAGTATCGCAAGATAAGTTTTCTTAACATTTCTGTCTGAAAATTGTTTGCGTAAATATTTCGCCGTCTGGGCATTTTTGGCGCCAATAATGACACCGCTAGTGTCGCGATCTAGCCTGTGCACAATGCCTGGCCTTTCTTCAGTTAAATCATCTGCATAAAAACGTTTTATAAAATCTGCCACTGTAAATTCATCACTCAAGGCCCCCTTAGAGTGCGTTAGTACACCCTGTGGCTTGTTAATTACTAGTACATTTTCGTCTTCATAAAGTATTGGTAAAGTTTTTTCTAAATGATTATTTTTTGTTGGAATATTTAATTTAATTTTAGCAGTTGGCAAAATTATTTTTTTTGAAATATTAACAATTTCATTATTAACGGTTGCATAACCTTCGGTAATATATTTTTGAATAGTGGAGCGCGAAAGATCAGGATATTTTTTTGTAAGCAAAACGTCTAGCCTTTGTTTTTCAAGGTTCGTTTCTGCTAGGTAAACAGTTTTTGCTTTATATGGCATACCGTAAGAATGATCCGTGTCACGTGGGTTTTTTATGGCTTTAAGTTTAACGCCGGGATAAGCAATATTAAGTGTTTCTTCTACTTGCTTGTTAGTGTCGGCAATATTATCGTCAAATAATAAATAAAAATTATAGTTTTTAAAAACAAAACTGGCAGTAATAGATTGCGTTAGTTCGGTAATTTTTAAATAAGTAATGTTTCGTGGCACGTCTTCTAGCGTAGCGACCTCGAATAATCGTAAAATATGTAAAACTTCGCGAGCATTAATTTTTGTCATATTAGTTTAACCTCTTGGCCTTAAACCAACCGCCTGCTGCACCTTATAAAGTTGCTTGTTTGCAACAACATTCATTTTAGCCTCGGATTCTTGCAAAATTTGTAAAATTTCTTCATCTGATATTTGATTAAGCTTTTGCTGAAAATCTGTAAGAAAGTCTGCCACACCTTTTGCAACAACCTTTTTGAAATCGCCGTAGCGTGTTTGGCCAACCCATTGTTGATTAATCTCTTCTTGCGGAGTATTGGTTAAATATGCAAGTATTTGCAAAAGACTAGAAATGCCAGGTTGTGTTTCGTAATTGAAATTAATTTCACCAATGCTATCGGTAGTGGCTGACATAATTTTTTTGTAAGCAGTTTGGGGCGAATCGTTCAGTAAAATTTTAGACTTTTCTTCTGTAGAGCTTTTACTCATTTTTTTAGAAGGGTCGGTTAAGCTGCGAATCCTTAAGCCTGAATCTCGTTTAATAAATTTTGTTTGTTCATTGGTTGGGGCTGGTATAGTTAAAATATTACCAAACTTGTTATTGAACCTTGTTGCAATATCGCGAGCAATTTCTAGGTGCTGGAATTGATCTTCACCCACAGGTACGTATTTTGCACTGTAAAGTAAAATATCGGCAGCCATTAAAACTGGATAATTAAATAGCCCAACAGTTACGGCGTTGGTATTTTGTGCGGATTTCTCTTTGTATTGCGTTGCCCGCGAAAGCTCGCCCATATAGGTAAAAC
>JAGOZV010000048.1 GCA_018064165.1 Candidatus Saccharimonadota bacterium | reverse complement strand
TTAAAACAACCCGCGTTTTTTTGCGCCTTCAAATTCCTGCAGTAATTCTTTCTGCTTTTTTGACAGCTTAGTAGGAATATCTACTATGATATTCACAATATGAGGGCCACGACGTTCGCCATTTACCTGAGGCGCACCATGTCCGCTCAATTTGAAATCGGCACTACTTTGCGTTCCGGCGGGAATTTTCATGCGCACAACGCCATCAACTGTTTCTACATCAATTTCTGTACCTAACGCTGCATCTACCATGCTTATATGCTCATCAGACAAGATAATTGTACCTTCTCTGGTAAATTTTTTATGAGGTTTAACCCGCACCCGCACATAAAGGTCTCCGTTAATACCACCTTTTAGTTGCTCTCCGTGGCCGTTTAATCGTATAGAAGCTCCGTCGTCGACACCGGCAGGAATTTTAAGCTTTACTTTTTTGCCACCACTGCTTGAAGTTAGATTGATTTCTTTCTCTACACCAAAAACAGCTTCTTCAAAGGATATAACAACCTGCGTTTGATAATCTCGCCCGCGTTTTGGCCCTTGTTGAAAACCGCCAAAAAAACTACCAAAAAGGTCGCCCAAATCTACGTTATTAAAGTCGAAGTTTACATTTTGACCATTAAAATCAAAACCACCAAAAGGATTGCCCCCAGCAGCTCCACCGAATGGGTTACCACCTGGATCGTTGCCAACACCTGCATGACCAAATTGGTCATAACGCTGACGTTTTTGTTGATCTTTTAGAACCTCGTACGCTTCGTTTACTTCTTTAAATTTAGTTTCATTGCCGCCCTCTTTATCTGGGTGGTACTTAACAGCGGCTTTACGAAAAGCCTTTTTAATTTCATCAGCGCTAGCGGTTTTTGACACGCCAAGCGTCTCGTAATAATCTTGCTTACTCATTATTTTTATTATACTCTTTTAGCAGTTGAATGTCTAGAGTGCCAAATAAAAATGCACTTACACTAAACACTCTATATCTTTTATTTAATTGGGGTATTGCTTTTTTATTAATTTCTGTTATAATAAACACATAGTCTATGCGCCACAACCTGTGTGCTCAAGACTCGAATTTAGGAGAAAAATTGTCTATCTTTGGAATGTTTACTTCAAACAAAGAGAATCCTTCACTGGCCCCCGGCTACTGTCGTTTAGCAGAGTTTAAGGAGAAAGGCCGTGAAGCGCTAGTTTCGACTGGCGACAAAGTAGGGTTCGCAGCCCAGAAAGAGCTTAGCTCTATCTTTAAGGAGCTGGATGATGATAGCTTGTTTAACGAACCACTTATCATCACCTTCTTCGACGAAGGCAATGTGCCAAACCGGCACAAAGGTGCTCTTGTGTACACAGAGTCCTGTGAGTGGCCCTTACTGTACTGCGAGAATGCCCTTTTGGGATATTCTGGATCTGGCTATGACGTCAGTAGAATGATTCTTGCAAACGCAGGAGTTTACGGCCCAGATTCGACTATCTTGCTTGACTCAATACAGAGCCAGGCAAAGAAACAACGCAGGAAAAATGCGGGCGCGTATGAAATTACCGTACGCGTTTAGTAGCACCTCCTAAAAACCCCGCCCTCTTTACAAAGGGCGGGGTATTTAAATTTAGGCTAAACGATTAATCGTTTACGACTTCGCCTTCAATTGGCTCGTCTTTATCCTTCTTGCTTTTTTTAGCTTTTTTATCTGTCTTAGAAGATTTATCATCTGATTTTTCGGCGTCAGACTCTACTGCTTCGTACATTTTTGCACCAATTGGCATTATAGCCTCGTTCAAATCTTTAACTGCCTGTTCAATTGCTTCTTTTTCGGCTTTTTCGTCTTTTTGAACTTTTTTAGCTACTTCTACAGCTTCTGCGATGACTTTTTTATCATCATCGGTAATCTTGTCTTTGAATTCGGTTGGCATTTTTTCCGCCTGATATATAGCATTCTCAAGATCATTTCGAACCTCTATCGCTTCACGCTTTTTCTTGTCTTCTTCCGCGTTTGCTTCAGCCTCTTTTTGAGCTTTTTCTATATCTTCTTTAGAAAGATTACCACTATTAGTAATAGTAATACTTTGCTCTTTACCTGTGCCCTTATCTTTTGCTGTAACATTCAAAATGCCGTTGGCGTCAATATTAAAGGTAACCTCAATTTGTGGAATACCACGTCGAGCCGGTGCGATACCATCAAGCACAAAACGCCCAAGAGATTTATTATCGTTAGCCATTTCGCGCTCTCCCTGTGTAACATGAATTTCAACTTGTGGTTGATTGTCTGCTGCTGTAGAGAAAACCTGAGATTTACTGGTTGGAACGGTTGAATTTCGTTCAATAAGTTTTGTTGATACGCCACCCATTGTTTCAATTCCGAGTGAAAGTGGAGTAACGTCAAGAAGTAGAACATCTTTAACATCACCAGCTAACACACCGCCCTGGATTGCGGCACCAACTGCCACTACTTCGTCGGGGTTAACGCCCTTCAAAGGATCTTTGCCGAAAATACTTTTAACTTTTTCAACAACTGCTGGCATTCGGGTTTGACCACCAACAAGAATAATCTCATCGATATCGGCCGGTTTTACACCTGCATCTTTTAGTGCTTTTTCAACTGGATCTGCTAAGCGATCAATTAAATCGCCGACCAATTCTTCAAGTTTTGCACGAGTTAATTTATATTCAAAATGCTTTGGGCCATCTGCGTCTGCAGTAATAAATGGCAAATTAATGTCTGCTTCAGATGTAGAAGAAAGCTCCTTTTTGGCTTTTTCTGCTTCATCTTTTAATCGCTGAAGTGCAGCTTTGTCGCCCTTTAGGTCTATGCCCTGTTCATTCTTGAAAACCTCAATGAAATGGTTGACGATTCGATTATCGAAATCCTCGCCGCCTAGATGGGTGTCGCCATGAGTTGATTTAACTTCAAAGACACCGTCCCCTATCTCGAGTACCGAAACGTCAAATGTTCCACCACCAAGGTCAAAAACTACAATTTGCTCATCTTTTTTACTTTCCAAACCGTAGGCAAGAGCGGCCGCGGTTGGTTCGTTAATAATACGCTTAACTTCAAGCCCGGCAATTTTGCCAGCATCTTTTGTAGCCTGACGTTGTGAATCGTCAAAATATGCTGGAACTGTAATAACAGCCTCGGTAACTTCTTCGCCTAAATAAGCTTCAGCATCTGCCTTAATTTTACCTAAAGTAAATGCGCTAATTTCCTCTGGTGAATAGTCTTTGCCGTCTAACTTAACAGATAACCCGTTGCCTTTTTTGTTAATTTCAAATGGCACGATTTCAATATCTTTTTGCACGTCTTTATCACTATATTTACGTCCAATTAAACGTTTTACACCATAAATAGTGTTTTTTGCGTTTGTTACTCGTTGTCGCTGCGCAATTTGTCCAACTAAACGATCGCCTTTTTTAGTGACTGCTACCACACTTGGCGTTGTACGATTTCCTTCTGCATTGGCAATTACCTCTGGTTTTCCTGCTACCATATATGCAAAAGCCGAGTTTGTTGTACCTAAATCTATTCCAATAATTTTTCCCATATTTTTTCCTTTCATTAAGTTTTAAATAAAGAAATTATTCGTTTTTGCTTTAATTTCTTGATAGGGTTTCTTATTTATATTTTAGCACTCTATAGGTTAGATTGCTAATATTCTTAGTATATAGTAATTAGCACTTGAATGTCAAGAGTGCTAATTAGACTTTATTTATGCTATTTAGCTTGTGCTTTCTTTGTCATATCAGTATACTTTTACTATCATGCTTATGATCTAGAGAAAGGATTTGGCTTGAAGAAAATAAAGAGTACGATAGCCACACTTATATGCAGTATGGCACACATAAAAATAGGGAGAAATCATGGCAAAAAATCAAAAGAAAGAAACCGCAAAAAAAGGAGGAACCTCAGATAACAAAAATATGCTTAATATAATCCACTGGATTATTACAGTGATTTTATTGGGGGCCGTGGCTTGGCTTGGCTTTGTGCTACATTTCGCATACACAGATATAACTATCTCAAACAAAAGAATAAATATTCTTATGGAACATAACCTAAATACCGTAGAATGTATAAACAAGAATGTTACAGAATGCGAACTTAGTGAGTACCGTAGTCAAAATATAGAAAAAGAATGGCAAGAGATATCGGAACTTTACAAGAAGTTCCCAACTCCACAAGATTAAGCACTATTAATGAATAAATTAAAAAGCCCCGTAATAAATTGGGGCTTTTTTGTAATTAGACTTTGCTATATTAAGCTGGTCTCTTCCAAGCCCACTCGTCAATCTCTGGAAGATCCATACCGTACTCTTTAATATGAGCAGTATTATCTTCGATTTTTTGACGGAATTTAGCAATTACGCGATCGGATTCTTCCTGAGAAACCTGACCATATTTAGTAGCTTCGCGGAAAGCATCTATCACTAAATCGTAGCGACTAGT
>JAGOZV010000047.1 GCA_018064165.1 Candidatus Saccharimonadota bacterium | reverse complement strand
AATATCTCTTTCTCTACGACAGCACGAGGGCGTCCATATTTAACCGCCGATAATTTTTTCAAGGCATCTCTTACCTCTACTCTCGACTCGCCCATTGGAGGCACCAGCGTCATACTAAATGCAGATGAAGGCACTCCAGATATCATGACAGACGTAATGGCCTGATAATTAGGTAACTTTGTCAAATCTTCTGCATCAAAAGTTGGTTGAAATTTTTTCTCAAGCAGCTCTGCGTCTGTAACGCCAATACGCCCGCTAATGATTGTACCCACGTTTCCTAAAATGGCTTCTCGAATAGTGTCTGTTAACTGAGTCATAAACTGGTTGGCTAATATAAGATTTAATCGATATTTTCTAGCCTCTGACATAATAGACTCAAAACTATCTGTTGCAAAATTCTGAAACTCATCTACATATAGAGCAAAATCTTTGCGCTCTGCTTCGGGCATGTCAGCACGACCCATTGCGGCAACCTGAAACTTCATAACAAACATCATACCTAGAAGTTGTGAGTTAAGCTCGCCTGTTTTACCCTTAGAAAGGTTAACAAATAAAATTTTGTTATTATCCATTATTTCACGAATGTTAAAACCACTTCTCGTTTGTCCAATAATATTACGCATCATTTCGTTAGATAAAAATGCGCCGAATTTACTGACAAACCAGCCAAGCACCTCAGACTTGTTGGCCTCGCTAGTTTGAGCCATTTCTTTGTTCCAAAAATCTAAAACCGTTTGATCTTTGATATATTGCATTTTAGAATCGGTAAAAGATTGATCATTAAAAACTTGTGGCACGTCTATAAATGTAGTCCCTGCAGGATCGCTCATAATTGTCAATGCGGCATTTCTAAACCAATGTTCGTATCTTGGACCAATAATACCAGAGTGTGTAGGATCATATAGTTTATACAGCATACCAATAGTCTCTTGAATCAAGAAATCTCGCTGATCTTCTGTTTCGTATTCAAATAAATTAAGTCCAATTGGGTTTTCCATATCGCCTGGGTTAAAGTAAATAACATCTTCTACTCTTTCACGAGGAACCATTCCCATTAGATGCTCGGCTGAATCGCCGTGAGGGTCAATAAAGGCAAAACCTTTACCGTCTAACATATCTTGATAAGCTAGATTCTCTAGCAGCACTGACTTTCCAACACCGGTCTGACCAATAAAGTAAGTGTGCCGCCTACGATCATTTGTTCCCAGTCTAATCGGCTTCTTAACGCCCCTAAACTCATTCACTCCTATTAAGAAGCCTTCATCCATAATTTGCGTTGGACCATCAACCTGTTTAGCCATTTGTCTTTTAACTCGAGATGTTGGAATATTATTTTGATCAGGCAAATGGAATATCGTTGCCATTTCTACACTATTTAAAATAGTACTACGCTGTCGCTGTGGGAAAAAGCGCATTATATATGCCGTTACCAAATCATCTGAATTCTTCGCTTGAGAAAACTTAAAACCATTACTTGATGGTGAATCAAAAAGCGAGAATGTGGCAATTATGTTCTTCAACAAACCATTAGCACGATTATTATCGCTAGAAGATACAACAACTCTAATTAAAGCTTCGTATCCTGGATAACGAGTTTTCTCTTCTATTTGCTCTATCGTAGACTGTTCTAAACTGGTTAGCTGCTTATCTTCCGCCTCTTTTTGTTTATCCTCTGGCTCTAAAGGTTTCCATAGAGCCTCTGAAAGACCACTAACGCTTGAACCTAATCCTTCAAATGGAGACTTATTCTTACCTTTATCTTTTTTAATACTTTCCGAAACAGACAGTGCGTTTTTCGTCCAACTTTCGTCTGCAGGTCGAATTAATATTTGAATAGCCACCCCATCATCTTTGGTCGCACTTGAAAGCGCGTTAAGTATGGCTCTGCTGGCGTCTCGTTTAGACTCTCGATACGTAGCGATAGGATACGCAAATTCACGACGCAGTGTAAGCTCTCCTCCTACCGTACCTTGAATCTTACCTGTTTCATTGAATATATTCTTTTCTTCGACTTCTTCCAATCTTGCTGACGGATAGGCCGCTATGATGGCCTGCCTAATTACGTCTACTAGTACCGTTGGAACAACAGTATAATAATGGACTAACCCTTCGTGACTGACTATTTCAAAAGATATATGTCGCTGACCATGAATTTTACTACGAAAACCAGTTGTAGCCGTACTAGATATAATATTATACATAACCTGTGCCTGAGACAACACTTCTTCCGTTAGATCTCGCTCATCTCGTCCACCTTTGTCTAAATCATCGCTAGCTGGTGGGATATGGATATACAGTGGCACCATTTTAAGACCACGCTCATAGTTTTTTGCTTCCTGCACACCATTTTTATACTGAAAAATAGCAAACGTTGCCGCTGCACCTAGCACTATCACAATAAGAAGAGTCACTATAAAGAATTCCACCATTTCGTTAAATAATTTCCCTACTGATTATTTCCATCGCCCCTAGTTCGATTAAAGCGTTTCTGCTGGTATTCCTCTCGGACGTTAACGATTTGTTTTTCTCTTTCAAAAGGATCACCCTTAGTAGACGCAATAATCTCTTGCGTCCTATTTACCCACTTCTTCTCAATTTCGTTTTCGTCTGATGCTTCTTCAATAACAGAGGCCGAAAGTGGACCAGATAAGCTTGGGGTAGGGATGCTTGGTACAGCCTGAATCGGATTTACCGCAATAGATACCGTGTCCCCTGCAACTGCACGTGCCTCAGAGGTAGCTTCTTTAGCCTCGGCTCCTCGCTCAATGCCATTTTGCTTAATTTCGGGCGTAGTGCTTTGATCGCCTACGGCAAACTCGGGGCCTTGTTTGGGCGCAATGTTTTCCGGAGTCGGTGTAGTTGATTGGAGTTCTGGATTCATAACCTTAATTATATCAGTTTTAAGAACGTTTTGCGATATAAAAACACCCTAATATTATAAATATAAGCACTAATACAATTTCGTAAAATTCAATCTTGCCTACCGTGCCAAGCCCAAGCAAGATAATTGGACCCAATGCCACTACACTTGAATAATAGTATGATCGCTGCCAACTAAGCTGTTTTATGGGTTTTTTTAGATAGAAAAACTTTGCTACCCACCTTATTAGGTGTTGACTGTAGTACAAAATAAATGATATAAAGCTTAAAATAATTATATAAAGACATAAAAAAACTGCCAGGACCCCTAACGGGCCAGCAGTTGCGGGTGTAGTATTATTTAACAAGAACAAAAGCAAGACAAAACTCGCCATTGATAATATTAATAAAATTTTACCTACCAAATTGTTAAACATATTTATATATTACCACCCCAGCTAAGAATTTTGGAGCCTACTACGGATAGATAATTCATAAAGTACAAGTTACTAAACCTACGCCACCATTTAAAAATACTATTAGGGCGGGTGAACTTGACAAGAAGCCTATCCATAGCAGACAATCTGACCGCTCCAAGATAAACTTGAAGCTTATTTTTTTGGCTTTTCCACGAGCACACCTAGTATCGTTCTAAAAATAATTTCTTAATAAACTGCGCCTGCAGTATCGATATTATTAGGATTAACTAGGTGCGTCGGTACTAGACCAACATCTGCTCTACACCATTTGGCGGAGCATCGACTATTTTTACTTATTAAAATAATAGCTACAAATAGCCGAATTTTCCGTCAAAATCTTGGCTGTTTTAGAGTGTCCTATTTTTTATTTTTAATGTGCTTTTCTGCAATTATTTATTTCGCAGACCTTTATTTCTTTTACAATTTAGAGCCTTTGGACAGCTCTTTTTTTAAATGTTTGTTTTTGTAAAAGCTTGTTATCACTTTAGCATAAACATCATTAACGGTCAACATATTTTAGTCAGAAAATGTTGTACTATTTACAATTGTACTACTCTTTTTTGTTTTTAACACCTTATTAACTGTGTCGTTGTATCATTTACATCTTATCTTTTTTTACAACACATCAGCAGATTTAACCGTATATTATCTTCAGCAAAATAGAACATAGCATGTCTTCAACTACTTAACGGCACCATTACAGTTGGTTGTGGTCATTGTTAAAAAATGCCCAAAAAGCTGAAAATCAGTTATTCAATAGCCCAATCAATTCCCCACCACCAACTCAAATATCTTAATTTTATATACTTGTATTTAAATAACAATTTGTGCGTGAATTAGTATTTTTTATATATTAATTATTTTGACCAAAACCGTAATTCTATTTTTTATTAAATATTTTTTTAACTACAATAATCCTCAAATACTCAACTCATTATTTTATTATTTTTTATAGTGTTTTAAACCAGCTAGTTTTTTCATTTTTATTTTTGTCATTCCAAAAAGACTTTAAATATTAAAATTAATTTTTAATAAAATTTATGTGATATTAATTACACATTTACTTAAGCTCGTTGGTATATAAAAAAGTTATCCACAAATATAGTCAAATAA
>JAGOZV010000046.1 GCA_018064165.1 Candidatus Saccharimonadota bacterium | reverse complement strand
AAAAATGTTTTAATTGATGAAGCTTTATTATTTCTATTTTTACTTGTTTTCACTTTGTCCTGCCACACTACGATAATTTGTTTCAAAATTCTCTACTTCTTTTGCGTAATTTTCTAATTGAGCATTTACGTTTGTCACACTTGCACGTACATTTTCGCGCTTTGTGCGCGTTTCTTCAAGAAGATTGTAAAATTCTGCAGGATTTTCATCGCAATTTAATGATATTAAAGAAGAAAGACTTGATTCGTAAATGCTATAAGTATTTCTGAATGCGTTTAGGCTTTTATCGTACTCGTTTGTTGTTGCAACAAGTAAAGAATTATTTAAGTTATTGTAAGAAACACGAGAATTAAAACGCTTTATAAGCCGTGTGCCAATAGATTCATAATTTTGCCCTAGATTAACTCTGAGTAAAGCATCGTTAGTGTGTAATTGATTGAGCGAAGCCTCGGATGAAGAACAAACAGCCCGAACTCGTTCTAGCTGATTTGGCGTTAGGTGTGTATCGTCTGCTCGAGCTATTTTTGGCAATGCTAAAAGCCCAATTAAAAGAGCGGCAGCAACAATAGGAATGTATTTTTTATTCAACATCTTGTATTTAATTATACCATAATTAAAGTCTATTCATTTTTTCAGTAAATTATTGTATAATTATGACTATGAAAATAACAAATGTTTTATTTACGGTCGCCATTATTATTTTAGTTGCCTGGGTTATTGGCCTAGCGTTTAAATTCACCGCATGGGTGCTAAACGGTTTAGTTGGCATTGCCGCAATAATATTTATTATTGGGCTAATAACAATGTACGTAAAAAGCAAGCGGAATAATAGTAGCAATAATAACAGCGACGAGATCTAAGATTTTCGCAAATAAATTTTAACTTTTAGCGAAATAGGCTTTTAATGCCTTCAAAAACTTTGCTTGGCTTTAGCCAATCTGTGGTTGAAGCAACATTTTCTGCCGCTTTTTCTAGGTGCTTCGTTAAGCGATTAAGGTTAACTAGAATTGTGATTGCAACTACGATTAATACAATTACTAATATTGATAGGATTATTACATTTACTGTTAACAGCGAAACGATTGTTGTATAGTCCATGATTCTGAGCCTTTCTTTATTCTTATTCTTATTATACTACAATACTTTTAGATATTATGGGTCTAGTCGGTTTATGTCGCGTGGGAATAAAGTAGATTCTTTTACGTTTTTTAGGCCGATTGTTTTTTGAACGATTCTATCAACACCTACACCCGCGCCTCCATGAGCTGGTAGTCCATATTTAAATGCATTTAAGTACGACCTAAACCCTGGAGCCTCAACATTAAGACCAGCATTTTTCATTTGTTCAATCATTTTTTCGTAGTTATTTTCTCGTAAAGGCACAGTGGCAATCTCTAAGCCGCGGAAAAGCAAATCTGCCCAGGCGACAGTTCCGTCATCTAGGAATTTGTGATAAAATTTACCAGCTTCTGCAGGAAAATTGGTTGCGTAAACAAAATCGCTCCCAAATTTTTCACGAGCATATTTTGCTATCCATCGTTCCTCGTCTGGAATTAAATCTTTTTCGCCAGTTGTATCTACCTTGTTTGCTTTAGAATAAAGTTCATGAATTTCAGCAACAGTAAAACCTGGAACCGAGCCATCGGCTGTTAAAAATAATTCTGGGGCATTTAAAGACTTTAAATCTGCGGCATGTTTATCGTAGGCTTTTTCTACAGCGCTACGAATTGTGCTTGCTACTAAATTTTTGACTTCGTCGTGCCCTTCTACAAAGCCCATTTCAATATCTAACATAGTTAGCTCGGTTAAATGTCGTGTGGTCGCACTTGGCTCTGCCCTATAACTGTGACCAATTTCAAAAACTCGCTCAAACGCACCAACTAACATTTGTTTATAGAATTGAGGACTTTGCGCTAAAGTTGCCTTTTTGCCAAAATAATCTAGCTCAAAAACCTCTGCACCACCTTCTGTTGCCTCTGCTAAAAGCTTTGGAGTATCAACTTCAATAAAATCCTGCTCAATTAAATAGCGCCTTAACTCTTGCACAATTGAAGCACGAATTTTAAATATTTTCTGCTCTGTTAAATTGCGCATGTTTAAGACTCTATTGTCAAACAAGTTTTCTAAATGCTCAGACTTATGGCTAATAGGTTTGTCTATTTCAATTGGTGGCTCTTCTGTTACGGGAACATCTACGGTTACTTCTACATCATGAAGTTCTACGCCACCAGGAGCGCGCTCGTCCTCTTTAACTGTACCCACAAAAGTTACCACTGTACCAATTTGCATGCCACGTAGTTTTTCAATTTCAGCTTTATCTTCAATCAAACTTTGGACCAAACCAGTGCGATCTCGAACTGTTAAGAAATTTAAGCCTCCCAATAAACGTTTTTTATGTAGCCAGCCTTTTACTGTAACTTTTTCGCCAGCTTTTTTTGGTAATTCACTAATAAGTATTCTTGTCATTTTTTTATAATACCACTTTTTTATATTTTGAGCTATTTAGCAGACCTCAAAAAATATTAAATTATTTCCTGGAGAAGCATTTTTAAAGTAAGCAAACCAACTGTGTTGTCATTTTTATCGGTTACAACAAGCACAGTTTGGTTCTCGTTCATCATTTTTTCAAGAGCCACTTTCAATGAAGAGCTTTGGCTAACAAAGTACGGCGGCTTTTTTGCAGCCTTAATTGCTGTTTCAGAGGAAGATTCGCCAGATTCAATCGTAAGAAGTTCATTTAGCGGCAAGAAGCCTTTCACTTCATCTATATTTTTGCCAATTACCAAGACATAATCTTGGTTAGATTTATATAATTTATCTAACGTTAGTGGGCCTAATAGCTCCGACCCTTTTATTGTTACAATATCTGGGCGCCTAACCATTATTTGCTTTACGGTTTTGTCATTAAAACTCAAGCCTTTTAGTAAAATACTTTTTTTCTCTGAAGATAAAAAATCTGATTTTTCATTTAAAACATGCTCTAGTTCTTCTTCAGACGAAATTGCAGGCAAATCGTTAGTATCATTTTCTTCCAGGACAAAATAGTTTAGCCATTTATGATTTTTATTTATGAATAATAAAATTTTTTCTTGCGGTTTAGCGAAAAGTGTTTGAAAAACTTTTTGAATATAGTTAATTTTAGAAAATAAATAAGCGATATAAATTATTGCCAATGCAGAAACAAAGCCTTTGAAACCTGGTATTAAAGCCATTGTAACAACAACTATAACTGTTGCAATTATTACATATAAAATATTTTTAATTGCATTATAAAGTTTGTAATTTTTAATAGCTAGTATGTCTTTATCTGATTTTTGTCTTTTTTTCTGTTCAAAAATACTAATATTTGGGCGCTTCAAATTAGTAGCGCTTAAAACAACTAACGACACAAACAACAAAATATCTATAATAATTAATAATGTTCTCATGTGTCTATTCTACACCGACATTAACTCATGATACAATGGGTATAACCATAAGGAGGTAATAAATGGACAAAAAAGCCTGGATATTTTTTTCTGTCATAGTCATTGCGCTGTTTGGCGTTTTAATCTACAGATCACAAAGTAATAAAATCTCGGTAGATAATATCGACCCATATCAAATTCAGAAAGCATCACCCGAAAACGGAGAAATTGGCGATCATGTTTTGAATCCAAACGAAAATTCACTCATTTTAATTGAATACGGCGACTTTCAATGTCCTGGGTGTCAATCTATTTACCCCGTAGTTCACGAAGTTACGGAAAAATATGCTGCAAACGTTCAATACGTTTTCAGAAGTTTTCCTCTGTCCTACCATGCTAATGCTAAAGCTTCGGCGGCTGCTGCTGAATCGGCCGGCCTACAAGATAGATATTGGGATATGTTTGACATGATTTACACCAATGGTAGCGAGTGGGAAAATTCTGGACCAACCGAAAGAACAGAAGTTTTCTTGAAATATGCGAAAGAGCTTGGGCTAGATATAGATAAGTTTAAGATTGACATGGACAGCCAAAGGGTTAAAGATAAAATTAGCTTTGACACATCTTTAGCAAGAAAGTCTAATGTTAATGCTACTCCAACATTTATATTAAATGGTAAAAAGCTCGACTCTAGTGAAATTACGGATGTCGAAGGCTTTAGTAAGGTTATTGACGAAGCACTAAAAGAAGCTAAATAAATAATAAGAGCAAATTTAAAAACACCCCGGTGCCTTGGGGTGTTTTCTTGTGTTATTGTGCAATATAATTTTGCCAATTGGCAGGCACCACATCAACTGCAACTTTTTTGCGTCTTGATGACACAAATTCGATTGCTATTGGCATGTGAATTACGCTCCTATAGCTATGTACAGTCTCACGCGCGTCGACCTTTATTATTTGATTTTGTCGCGAGACGCATTGACCATATTATCAATTCTATCAATTCGTGTCAAGCATAACCCACTAGCTATAGTTTAATGGTCACCACCAATTTGCGTGCCCGAAAGGCCATTAATAGCGTCTCTTGCCTCGTACGGCGTAGTTA